>JBBSCX010000347.1:0-4173 GCA_038249905.1 Burkholderiales bacterium | reverse complement strand
CTTTGTGGCCGGCAGCGTGCCCGGCCGCCTGGTGCTGCCGGCGGATGAGGACGGCGCGCCGCCGATCTTGATACTGGCAGTGGATGCGCAGGCGGCCATGGCGAGCATGGAAAGCGATGCCGCGCCCGAACCGGGCACCGAGCCCGGCGCCATCGGCGTCGTCACCGCTCCGCCGTCCAGCGCCGCCGTGCGCGAGGCCCAACTGGTGCTCGACCTGGCGCAAAGCGCCGAGGCGCTGGAGCCCTATCCCGCCTGGCATCGCATGGCCACGGCGCTGTCCGAAGACCTGGACGCCACGCCTGTGGACGACGGCGGCGTGCCATTGACCCTGCACGCCTTCGACGCCATCGCGCGCGAGGTGCACGAGGTCTATCGCCGGCTGGAGACGCTGGACCTGGCGGCCGGCAGCCCGGCGGCGCGGCGGCTGTTCAGCTGAAGTTTCGCTGCATGGCTGCCCATCCCGACGCTGTGGCAGCCCCTGAGCCTTTGGCAGCCGACCCGTCGTTCCGCGCCGCCGCCCTGCGCGCACTGCTGCAACACCATGCCCACCGCTATCACGTGCTGGATGCGCCGGAGATCCCCGACGCCGAGTACGACCGCCTGTTTCAGGAATTGCAGGCGCTGGAGGCCGCGCACCCCGCGCTGCTGACGGCCGATTCGCCCACGCAACGCGTCATCGGCCACGTGCTGGGCGGCTTCACGCCGGTGCGGCATGCGGTGGCCATGTTGAGCATCCGCACCGAGACCGACACCACGGCTGCCGGTGCACTGGCCTTCGACGCCCGCGTGCGGCGCGAACTGGCGCTGAGCGAAGACGCGCCGCCGGTGGGTTATCACGCCGAACTCAAGTTCGACGGCCTGGCCATCAACCTGCGTTACGTCGACGGCGTGCTGGTGCGGGCCGCCACGCGCGGCGACGGCGAAAGCGGCGAAGACGTGACGCAGAACATCCGCACCATCGGCGCCATCCCGCTGCGCCTGCTGGCCGTGCCTGACGCCCCGCCGCCGGCGGTGCTGGAGGTGCGCGGCGAGGTCTTCATGCGCCGCGACGACTTCGAGCGCCTGAACGAACGCCAGCGCGAGCAGGGCCTGAAGACCTACATCAACCCGCGCAACACCGCTGCCGGCGCCGTGCGGCAGCTGGACCCGGCCATCACCGCGCAGCGCCCGCTGAGTTTTTATGCCTATGGCTTGGGCGACGTGCAGGGATGGCCGGCGCTGGACAGTGAAGATGCCACGCAGCGCGGCGTGCTGGACGCATTGGCCGCCTGGGGCCTGCCGGTGTGCGCCGACAGCGCCCGCGCCGCTGGTGCGCAAGGCCTGGTGGACTTTCACCGCGCGATGGGCGCCAGGCGTGACGCGCTGCCCTTCGACATCGACGGCGTGGTCTACAAGGTCGACAACCTGGCCCTGCAGCGCCGGCTCGGTTTTGTCACGCGTGAACCGCGCTGGGCCGTGGCCCACAAGTACCCGGCGCAGGAACAGTTGACGCGTCTGAACGGCATCGAGGTGCAGGTGGGCCGCACCGGCAAGCTGACGCCAGTGGCCAAACTGGCGCCGGTGTTCGTGGGCGGCACGACGGTCAGCAATGCGACGCTGCACAACGTCTTCGAGTTGCGGCGCAAGGGCGTGCGCATCGGCGACACCGTCATCGTGCGCCGTGCCGGCGACGTCATCCCCGAGGTGGTGGGCCGCGTCGCTGCCGACCTTGGCCCGGGCCGTGGCCCTGGCCCGGGCCCTGGCCCACGCGACCCGTATGTGCCCAACTTCCGCCTGCCCGCTGTCTGCCCCGTGTGCGGCAGCGCCGTGCTGCGCGAGAAGGGCGGCGTCGACCACCGTTGCAGCGGCGGCCTGTTCTGTGCCGCGCAACGCAAACAGGCGCTGCTGCACTTTGCCGGGCGGCGGGCGATGGACATCGAGGGCCTGGGCGACAGGCTGGTCGACCAACTGGTGGACACGGGCGTGATCCGCACCCTGCCCGAACTGTTCACGCTGGGCGTGGCCAAATTGCTGGCGCTGGAACGCATGGCCGAGAAGAGCGCCACCAACCTGGTGGCCGCCCTCGAAAAGAGCCGTGCGACGACGCTGCCGCGCTTCATCTACGCGCTGGGCATTCGCCATGTCGGCGAGACCACGGCGCGCGACCTGGCGCGCCACTTCGGCGGCATCGACCGGATGATGGCCGCCAGCGTCGATGAACTGCTGCAGGTCAACGACGTCGGCCCGGTGGTGGCGCAAAGCATCCACGCCTTCTTCGCCCAGCCGCACAACGTCGAGGTGGTCGAACGCCTGCGTGCCGCAGGCATCCACTGGCCGGCCCTCACCGCCGCCGTCGGCCCGCAGCCGCTGGCCGGCAAGACCCTGGTGCTGACCGGCACCCTGCCCACGCTGAGCCGCGACGAGGCCAAGGCCCTGGTGGAAGCCGTGGGCGGCAAGGTGGCGGGCTCGGTGTCGAAGAAGACCGACTTCGTCGTCGCCGGAACCGAGGCGGGCAGCAAGCTGGACAAGGCGCGCGAGCTGGGCATCACGGTGCTGGACGAAGATGGTTTGCGCGCGCTGTGTGATGTGCCGGGTGATGCGCCGACCGATGTGCCAGGTGATGTGCCGACCGTTGCGGCGGTCGATGCAACGCCTTCTGCGGCCTGAACAACTCGGAACCAAGCCGTGCCCCCTCGCAAACGCCACACCGAAGCCCACCGCAGCGACCGCATCGGCTGGCTGCGCGCCGCGGTGCTGGGGGCCAACGACGGCCTGGTCTCCACCGCCAGCCTGATGCTGGGCGTGGCGGCGGCCAATGCCGATCGCGGCGCGGTGCTGGTGGCTGGGGTGGCCGGGCTGGTGGCCGGCGCCATGTCGATGGCGGCGGGCGAGTACGTGTCGGTGCATTCGCAGGCCGACACCGAAAAGGCCGACCTCGCGCGCGAACGGGTCGAGCTCGACGTCCAGCCGGCGGCCGAACTGCGTGAACTGGCGGCCATCTATGTGCAGCGCGGGCTCGATCCGGCCCTGGCGCAGCAGGTGGCGACGGCGCTGACGGCGCACGACGCGCTGGGCGCGCATGCCCGCGACGAGCTGGGCATCAGCACCACCCTGGCCGCACGCCCGGTGCAGGCGGCCATGGCATCGGCCGGCAGCTTTACCCTGGGCGCCGCGCTGCCGCTGGCGGTGACGGTGCTGGCGCCACCGGCCGCCCTGACACCCTGGGTGGCCGGCAGTGCATTGGCCGGCCTGCTGCTGCTGGGGGCCGTGTCGGCGCGGGCCGGTGGTGCCGACATGGGCCGCGGTGCGCTGCGCGTGGGCTTCTGGGGCGCGCTGGCGATGGCCGTGACCTACGCCGCCGGGGCCTTGTTCGGCGCGGTGGTGTAGGCCCCGGGCCGCGGTTCGGTCGATGAGTGGCTGATGTATGGCTGATGTCGGGCCGATACTGTCGCCCTGCCAGCTGACGACTTACCCCACCGTGCAACCGACTCCGATTCCGAACACAGGCGCCGACCCCGGCGCCGACCCAAGTGCCGACCCCGATCCCGCCGAAACCGCCGAGTGGCTGGACGCGCTGCGTGCCGTCGTCGCCGGCAGCGGCCCGGCGCGCGGCCTGTACCTGCTGCAGCAGTTGCAGGACCAGGCGCATGAGCTGGGCATCGTGCCCCACATGCAGCCCTATTCGGCCTACCGCAACACCATCGGCCTGGCGCAGCAGGTGCCGTATCCGGGTGACCTGGCGCTGGAAGAGCGGTTGACCGCGGTCATGCGCTGGAACGCGCTGGCGATGGTGATGCGCGCCAACCTGGCCTATGGCGACCTGGGTGGGCACATTGCGAGTTATGCCTCGGCGGCCGAGATCTTCGAGATCGGTTTCAACCACTTCTTCAAGGGCAGCGCCTGCGGCCAGCGCAGCGACCTCGTTTATTTCCAGCCGCACAGCGCGCCCGGTGTCTACGCCCGCGCCTTTCTGGAAGGGCGCTTGAACGAGGACCAACTGGCGCATTACCGCCAGGAACTTTCGGGCCCCGGCCTGTGCAGCTATCCACACCCGCAATTGATGCCGGACTTCTGGCAGTTTCCGACCGGCAGCATGGGCCTGGGCCCCATCAATGCCGTTTATCAGGCGCGCTTCATGCGCTACCTGAAGGCGCGCGGGCTGCTGGACTGCAGCGACCGCCATGTCTGGGGCGT
>JBBSCX010000346.1:0-4179 GCA_038249905.1 Burkholderiales bacterium | reverse complement strand
GGCGCTGACCGGTGGCGTAGGCGGCGCCATCACACTGGCCTTCGCGCCCATGCTGCGCCCGACGCGCGGTGCTGTGGCCGACGATCGCCGCCGTCGTGCCGTGAACGACGAGGACGGGGGCGGTGAAGGTTGTGGCGACGTCATCGATGACGAGGACATCGCACGCCGGCTTGCCGCGGCCCGCGTGCCAATGCCATACGGCACCGCACCGCGCCTGCGCCTGGACAGCGTTGCCGCCGCGCCGCAGGCTGGCGCTGCCGCACCGCGCTGGCTGCGAAGCTGGCTGCGCGGTGAAGCAAGCCCGGACACAAGCCCGGCTACAAGCCCGGACAGGCCCCCTGAAGCACCCGCGGAGGCCCCGCCGCCCTGGCACATCCGGCTCTGACACGCCCGGCCTGCATCCCCACCGCCCCCGCACACCCGCACACCCGCACACCCGCGAACCCGCGAACCCGCGAACCCGCGAACCCGCACGACCGACCCCCCGCAGAGGACATCGATGACGACCAACCCGGCCCCGCAAGACCCGAGCAGCGCCGAGGGCGCGCCGCGCGTGAAGTGGAACACCAGTGCGCTGAAGAGTTCGTACGTCAACTTCGCCAACGCCAACTCGACGCAGGAAGAGGTGGTGCTGAACTTCGGCATGAACAACAACTGGGACCGCATGGCCAGCGAGGTCGAGATCGAACTCAGCCACCGCGTCGTGATGAGCCCTTTCGCGGCCAAGCGCCTGGCAGAGATGCTGGGCAAGCTGGTGGCGCAGTACGAAGGCCGTTACGGCCCGATGAAGTGAGACCACGATGAAGCACAACAGGCTGATCCACCCCCGCCGCGGCGCGACGCCGCCGGGCGCTTCGCATGCCGCTGCCGCACACCGCACCGCACACGGCGTCGCACACGGCGTCGCATTCGGTACCGCGCGCGGTGTCGCATTCGGCACCGCATTCGGCGTCGGATTCGGCACCAGATTCGGCACGGCGGTGCTGCTCGCCCTCGGCATGGCCAGTGCCATCCCGGCCCATGCGGCGACGCTGACCGAGATCTACCAGCTCGCGCGCGACAACGACCCCCAGCTGGCGGCCGCACGCCAGGCCGCACTGGCCGGTGCCGAACGGGCCGTGCAGGGCCGCGCCGGGCTGCTGCCCACCGTCAACATCAACGGCAACCTGCGCTACAACCGCGACCAGTCCACGTCCTACAACGGGCGCCAGCGTTACGACTCGGCCCTGGGCAGCCTGGTCGTCACACAGCCGGTGCTGCGCATGGGCAATTACAAGACGGCGCTGCAGGGCGAGGTGCAGGCCGAACTGGCGCAATTGCAACTGCAGCAGGCCGAACAAGGTTTGCGCCTGCGGGTGTCGCGCGGCTTCTTCGAGGTCTTGCAGGCCGAAGACGCGCTGGCCACATTGGCGGCGCAGAAGGGCGCGTTCAACACCCAGCTGGCGCAGGCGCGGCGCAGCTACGAGGTCGGCCTGGCGCCGATCACCGATGTCAGCGAGGCGCAGTCGCGCTACGACCTGACGCTGGCGCAGGAGATCGCCGCCCGCAACGAGGTGCTGGTGCGCCGCCGTGCGCTCGAGAAGTCCATCGCCCGCGGTCTGCCACCACTGGACGCGCTGGACGCCGCCGTGCCCGCGCGGCTGCTGACCGACGCCGAACTGGCTGCGCTGGGCGCAGGCGCCGGCGCCAGTTCATTGCAGGTGGCGGTGGCGCAGCTCAATGTGAACGTGGCGCGGCTCGAAGTCGAGAAGCAGGACGCCGGTCACATGCCCACGGTCGATCTGGTGGGTACCCTGTCCAAGCACCGCAACCCCAACTACGGCGTGTTTGGCGGTGTCACCAACTATCCGCGTTATGTCGGGCTCGAGTTCACGATCCCGCTGTACCAGGGCGGTGCCGTCAGCTCGCGCACCCGCGAGGCCGCAGCCACGCTGGGCCGCGCCCAGGCCGAGCTGGAAGAGGCCCGCCGCCAGGCCCTGCTGGACGCCGAACAGGCGCGCCTGGGCGTCGAGTCGGGCGCGGCACTGACGCTGGCGCTGGAGCAGGCCGTGAAGTCGACGACGCAGCAGGTGCAGGCCACCCGCCGCGGCTTCGAGGTCGGGGTGCGCACCCGCGTCGACGTGCTGAACGCCGAACAGCAGCTGTACACCGCGCAGCGCGACCTGTCGGCGGCGCGCTACCAGGTGCTGATCGCGGCCCTGCAGCTGAAGGCTGCGGCCGGGCTGCTGACCGAGGAAGACCTGAAGCGGGTCGACGCGCTGCTCAAGCCACGTTGATTCTTCACGCCGGTATCGACACCCGCGCCGCCGCCCGCGACGCTTGGCAGGCCCTGGCCCAGGCGCGCAGCGGCGAAGCGCTGTGCAGTGCCTGGCTGGCGGTGCTGGGCCAGGCGCTGCTGCCGGCCCGGGCCGCGCTGCTGCTGCTGAAGCAGGCCGACGGCAGCTATGCGCCGGTGGCCATGCACCCGACGGCGCGCGACCTGAGCTACCTGTCCGACATCGCGACCGAGGCCCTGCGGCAGCGCCAGGGCGTGGTGCGCCGCGACGAGCTGGGCCACTGCCGCCTGGCCTATCCGCTGCTGGCGGGCGAGGCCCTGCACGGCGCCGTCGTGCTCGACCTCGGCCCGGCCACGCCCGCCGACGAAGAACGCGCGCTGCAGTTGACGCACTGGGGCGCCGGCTGGTTGATCGAACTGCTGCAGCGCGACGCCCGCAGCACCGGCGCTGATGTGTCGGGGCGCGGCGCGCGGCTGCTCGACAGCCTGCTGGCGCTGCTGCAGCAGGGCAGTCTGCGCGAGGCCGGCATGGCCCTGGTCAACCGCCTGGGGCAGGACTTCGACAGCCCGCAGGTGTTGCTGGGTCTGGCGCGGCGCAAGACGCTGAAGCTGGTGGCGATCTCGCACGCCGCCTGGTTCGACGAACGCATGCAGGCCGTGCACGGCGCGGTGCAGGCCATGCACGAGGCCATGGACCAGCGCCAGCGCGTGCACTGGCCGGCCGACGGTGGCGATGCGGATGTCGGCGGGGATGACCGTGGCGGTGGCGGTGGCGGTGGCGGTGGCGGTGGTGTCGTTGGTGTCGGCCCTGTCGGTGAGGTCGGTGATGTCGGTGATGTCGGCGCAGACGGCGCAAACGGCGCAGACCGCGCCGCGGCGACTGAGGCCACTGCCTCACGGCGCCTCAACCACCGCAGCGTCATCAGCCACGCCCACCGCGAATACGCCCGCACCAGCGGCGCGCTGGCCCTGCTGTCGCTGCCCCTGGTCAGCGCCACCCAGGTGGTGGGCGTGCTGACGCTCGAACGCTCGCGCCCTTTTTCGCCGCAAGAAATCGAGTACCTGGAAACGCTGTCGCTGGCGCTGGCACCGCTGCTGGAACTGCGCCAGGACGCCGAGCGCGGCGTGCTGTCGCGCGCCTGGCAGCGGCTGCGGCGCGGCGCGGGCTGGCTCAGCGGCAGTTCGCACCCTGCGGTGAAGATGGGCCTGGGCGCCGTTGCGCTGGTGCTGGCGGCATTGGCCCTGGTGCCGGTGAACTTTCGTGTCTCGGCCCCGGCCCTGGTCGAAGGCGCGGTCCAGCGTGCCGCCGTGGCGCCTTTCGACGGCTTCCTGCGCGAGGCCCCGGCGCGTGCCGGCGACATCGTCAAGACCGGCCAGGTGCTGGCCGTGCTGGACGACCGCGACCTGCAATTGGAGAAATTGCGCTGGGACGCCGAACTCGAACTCGCGCTGCGCAAGGAGCGCGAGGCCATGGCCGCCGGCCAGCGTGTCGAGCAGCGGCTGGCTGCTGCCCAGGCCAACCAGGCCCGGGCGCAGCTGGACCTGGCCACGGGCCGGCTGGCGCGGGTGCAGGTGCGTGCGCCCTTCGACGGCGTGGTCGTCAAGGGCGACCTGTCGCAGATGCTGGGTTCGCCGCTGGAGCAGGGGCGGGTGCTGTTCGAACTGGCGCCGCTGGACGCCTACCGCGTGGTCTTGAAGGTCGATGAGCGGGACATCGGTCATGTCGTGGTCGGTACCGCCGGTGAACTGGTGCTGGCCAGCGTGCCCGGCCGCAGCTGGCCGCTGACCGTCAACAAGCTGACCCCCGTGTCGGTGGCCGAAGACGGGCGCAATCACTTCCGCGTCGAGGCCTCGCTGGCGGCCGCCACCGGCCCCACGCCGCAGTTGAGCCCGAACATGGAAGG
>JBBSCX010000345.1:0-4186 GCA_038249905.1 Burkholderiales bacterium | reverse complement strand
CGCGCTGTCGCGCCAACGGTTTGATGCCGGATCAAAAACGTACACCGATGCTTGTGCTTGCCAGTTGGGAAAACCACCGCTGAACCCGCCCACTGCGTACAGCAACCCACCCGTCGCCGCGAGTGCAATGTGGTGCCGGGCCTCCGGCAGCGTCGCCAGTCTTGTCCATGCATCCGAGGGCGGGTCGTACGCTTCGAAATGCGCCGAGTACCCTGTATTGGGGCTCAGCAGGCCCCCTGCCACGTAGATCTTGCCCCCCAGGGTCTCAGGGTAAATCTCCTGACGCGCAAGCGACGGGGGCGCCGCCTGTGTCCAATAGGGCGTTTGCCGAGTTTGGGCTTGCGTGGCCAGAGGCTGCTGTAAAGCGGCAATGGCCAGCATGATGGCGATCGAGGTGCGGTTGCGGTAGTTCATGTGAGTCAAGGTAGCAAGCCGCCGGGTGAAAGGCGAATTGATTTGCAGCATGTCCTGGATCGATTTCCAGGGGCCCTTGTCAGCCCTTTTCAATGGGCGGTGAATGTGTCGAGCGCTAGGAGCCCTTGATTTTTCGTGAAGACCATGGGCAGCGTGGCCGATGCCAGCATGGTCGTGCGGGCGTATCCACACGGTCACGCCTTCAACGCCTCGGCTACGAGCTCAGCCGTCAGCGCGCCCGAACTGCCCTGCTGGCCGGTAACGAGGCGGCCGTCGCGCACGGCAAACGGCCGGTACGGTGGGCCCTGCACATAGCGCGTACCGGGCAGCTTCTTCGCTTCGTCCTCGATGCGAAAGGGCTGCACCCGGGTGTTGAAGGCCTTGTCCACCACGTCTTCCTCCAGATTGCAGAAGCCGGTCCATTGGCGCCCTTCGGCAATCAGCTTGCCATCGGCGCCGCGCGCCTTCAGCAGCACCACCGAGCCATGGCACAGCGCGGCGGCTACCTTGCCGCTGTCGTGGAAGGCGGCGAAGAGCCGGTGCAGTGTCTCGTTGTCGGTAAAGGTAACCATCGGCCCGAGCCCGCCGACGACGAAGATCGCATCGTGGTCGGCCACCTTGGCATCGGCCAGCTTGCCCGTGGCAACCAGCAGCGGCGCCACGCGGGCCGAGTGCTTGAAGCCGATGGAGAGAAAGTCATTGGCCGGGCCGAAGCGCCCGCCTTCGGGGTCGCTCATGGCGTCGTGGACCACGGCGCCGCCGTTCGGCGACACGATGGTTGTCGTCCAGCCGCGCTGCTGAAAGGCCCAGTACGGGTGCGCCAGTTCGGCCAGCCAATAGCCGATGGGAAACCCGGCCGGGCCTGGATTGACTGGGTTCGACACCACGAACAGCACCCGCTTGGGTGCGTTTGCGGCGGCCGTGGGCGTTGTGGCCGATGTGACTGACGCGCCGGGCGAAACCTGCGCGGCGCTGCCCAGCGGCACTGCGCCCAGGGCTGCGGCGCTGGCAGTCAGCATAAAAGAGCGGCGCGCGTTGGCAGGGGTACTGGGCAGCATGTGGTGCTCCAAAAAGTGGCTCATGAAGCTGCAGCATCGCCGGACGCAGGCATCCTGTGAATACTTCGCTCAGAATGCCCTACATGCCAAAAACGGATGTCAACCTCGACCCTGCAAGCTTCGACTTGAACCTGCTGCGCTATCTGCGTGCGCTGGTCGACTCGGCCAGCGTCACACGCGCCGGCGAGGCGCTGGGCATGAGCCAGCCGGCCGCATCACGCGCCGTGGCGCGATTGCGGCTGCGCTTCGCCGACCCCTTGCTCGTGCGCACCGGGCGCGGCTATGTGCTGACGCCACTGGCGGAGCAGTTGGCACCGGCGGTGCGACGGGCTCTTGCAGCAGCCGACGAAGTGCTGGCCGCCGCCACCTTCGACCCCGCGACGGCGCAACGGCGCCTGCGCATTGCCACCACCGACTATGGCATGTCCACCGTGCTGCTGGATCTGCTGCCAACGTTGCGCAAAGCCGCGCCTGGCATCGGACTGCAGGTCGATCCTTGGGGCGACGACACCGTGGCGGCGCTGGAACGTGGCGCACTGGACTGCGCCTTGTATGCCGACGAACCGTTGCCGCCGGACTTTCACAGCCGCCGCTTGTTCGAAGACGGCTACGTGCTGATGTGCCGACGTGGCCACCCGCTGCTGGCGCAGTCACGCGCTTCTGCCAAGCGCTTGCTTACCGCCGCGGCGGCCTATCCGCAGTTTGCGGCGCGCTACCCTGGGCAACGCGGACAGGTCACTGACGACGTCTACCGCCGCCTGCAGATGGCGCCGGCGCCAATGGCGGTGGAAGCACCGTACTTCTATGCGGGCGCGCGCGTGGTGCAGAACAGCGACCTCGTGGCCGTGCTGCCCGGGCGCGTGGCCCGCCTCTGGGCGGACGCGGCAGCGGTCGTGACGATTCCTGTCGACATCGCAGCACTGCGTTTCGAGTACCGGGTGATCTGGCATGAACGCGCACACCGAGACTCTGGTGTGAAGTGGTTGCGTGAAATGATCGCGCGTCAATTCGTGACGCGTGGTGCATCCATCGCGCGCGACCAGAGCAGGTCATAGACGACGCACTGTCGTGATCTCCGGGCATTGAAGATACATCGACTTGGCGGGAGAGCCGTACAGCCGACGTTCGCTGACGCCTGCTCCAGGCCGAATGCAGGCAGCGACGGCCGGCTGCTTCCGATCCATCTGCTCGCCGTGCATCGTTGCGCGGCCAACCCGACAGCGGTGCACGGCGCTGCCTCAGTGGCGCCAACTTGCGGACGACCCGCAAGGAAGACGGCGTCGTGGCCCGGGCCGCTCGAGGCCGTGCGAGCCAGTACACGCAGATCGGCGGCAGACAGGGCTGCCATGGTGCATGCCGACCATCGCGCGCCAATGATCGCGATGCCGCTGCCACGGCTGCCCCGCCGCCAGGGCGGTGGCCGCCAGCTTACTGAAGGCGTCGGGCCCCGATCCGCTGCAGGACTACGCGCCCATCAGCATGCTGGGCACATTCGACCTGGGGCTGTTTGCCGCCGCCGGCATCGACGCGCTGGTGATGCCCTACAAGGGCTCGCCCGCACTGCTGACCGCGCTGCGCGCCGGCGAGGCGGACATTGCGGTGGAGATCGTCGGGCCGATGCTGCCGCAGCTGCAGGCCGGCGTGGTGCGGGCGATGGCCGTCACCGGCGTGCAGCGCCACCCGCTGCTGCCCGACGTGCCCACCCTGGCGCAAGCCGGCGTAGCCGGCATGCAGGTGACCAGCTGGAACGCGCTGGCCGCACCGGCCGGGACATCGGCCGAGCTGCAGGCGCTGCTGGCCGCAGAGATGCAGCGCTGGGCCGCAGTGGTGCGCGCCACGAAGATCGAGCCCGAGTCGGGCCGCGTAGGGCCGAGCAAGGCCGTGCCGGCTGGCGGTCATCCTGATGCGCAGAGCCCTCAGGGCATGGACCAGTTCAGCGCGATGAACGCGCCTTCGGGCGCGAGGCCGGCCTGCACCTGTGCGCCGGCGGGCTGCACGCGCCAGTGCGCAAAGCCTTCGGCGAGCAGGGCCGACGCCACGACCTCGCTCCAGCGGTGGCGCCGGGCGTCGACGCGTGTGTGGCCAACGTAGGTGGCGGCCAGGTAGAGCGGCCAGGCCTTGTCGATGCCGTGGCGCTTGCGCGCGTAGGCCGCCACCGAGAAGGCGCGGGCGGCGTGGCCGCTGGGGAAGCTCAGGTCGTTGCTGCCGTCGGGCCGGGTGACCTTGGTCTGGTGCTTGAGCACTTCGGTGGTGGCCGTGGTCAGCGCAAAGGTCTGTGCCAGCTGCCAGGCGCCTTCGCGGTCGCCGCGCACCAGCTCGGTGGCCAGCATGCCGATGGGCAGGGCCAGGCTGAGCCGGTCGCCCATGCGCCGTTCACTGGCGGTGGCCAGGCCGGGGAGGCATGCGCTGGCTGCGAGGGCCAGGGCGGCAAGGCGGTGAGGGGTCATGGCAGGCGCCTGAAGCCGGGTGGCGCTGATTGTGCGCGTGCCGCGTCGCCGGTCTGGCCCGGCCGTGCCTTTGCGCACCGACGGCTGTCGTACCCACGAGGCGTCGAGGACGACAATGCGCCGGTGCAAGGCGCGCCCGCTTCCTGACTGCCCCAACCCATGGCTGCGGCAGCAACGCGACACAACATCGCCCCGGGCAAGCTCGCGCCACCCCGGCTTGGGCGGGTGTTCGCGCGCCAGCGGCTGTTCGCGTTGCTGGACGGCTGT
>JBBSCX010000344.1:0-4186 GCA_038249905.1 Burkholderiales bacterium | reverse complement strand
GCGCATGCCCAGGACCACCACCCCGACCTGGCTGTGTCCTACAACCGCTGCACGGTGCGCTTCAACACCCACAGCGTGGGCGGCATCTCGCGCAACGACTTCATCTGCGCCGCCAGGGTGAACGCCTTGCTCGCCGGCCCCACGCCTTGAGCGGACACGGCCGCGCCCTGCACGCGGCCCGGGCGCAAGCCGAGTCAAGCGGCAGCGCCACACTGGACCTGGGCCGTGTGGTTGCCGCCCACGGCCGTCACGTGATGGTTGAGACCCCCGAGGGCCGGCGCGTGATGTGCCACACCCGCGGCAAGAAGAGCGAACTCGTCGTCGGCGACCTGGTGCACTGGCAGGCCAGTGGCGACGAGGGGGTGATCGAACGCATGGAGCCGCGCCGCAACCTGCTGCACCGCCAGGATGAATGGCGCAGCAAGTCCTTCGCCGCCAATCTCGACCAGTTGCTGGTGCTGGTGGCTGGCGAGCCGATGTTCAGCGAGTCGCAGCTGACGCGCGCCCTGATCGCTGCCCGCGCCGCCGACATCCCGGCCTGGATCGGCCTGAACAAGACCGACCTGCCCGCCGCCGCGGGTGCGCGCGAACGTCTGGCGCCCTATGTCGCGATGGGCGTGCCCGTCATCGAACTGGCGCTGAAGGCCGAGCCCGCGGCCTCGTTGACGCGGCTGCAGCCGCTGCTGCACGGGCGCACGACCCTGGTGCTGGGCCCCAGCGGCACCGGCAAGAGCACGCTGGTGAACCTGCTGGTGCCCGAGGCCGAGGCCCAGGTGGGCGAGATCTCGCAGGCCCTGAACACCGGTCGCCACACCACCACCAGCACACGCTGGTATTGGTTGAACACCGGGTTGAACACAGGGTTGAACGCCGCCGTTCCCGGCGGCGTGGGGCCCGATTCAGCTGTAGGCGATGGCACCAACGCCGCACGCGGTGCGCTTATCGACTCGCCCGGCTTCCAGCAGTTCGGCCTGCGCCAGGTCGAGCCCATGCAACTGGCCGCGCTGATGCCCGACTACGCCGCGGCGCTGGGGTCCTGCCGCTTTCACAACTGCACCCACCTGCACGAACCCGGCTGCGGCGTGCGCGCCGCGGCCGAACGCGGCGAGATCAGCGCCCCGCGCCAGCGCATCTACGCCGAGTTGTTCGAGGAACTGTCGCGCACGAACTGGTGAGTCCACCGACAGGCTGGGCGTCGTCCTCAGCCGTCTTCAGCCGTCTTCAGCCGTCTTCAGCCAACCACGTTGGCCAATGACAGCAGCGCCAGCAGCACCATCCACACCACCACCGACCGCCACACCAGGCCGACCACGCTCTGCAGGTGTCCGCCCACCGGCGCCAGCCCGGCGGTGACCCCCTGGGCCTCGGCGCTGGCACTGTCGCCGCCGGCGCTGAAGGGCCGGCTTCGGTCGGGCGTGACCCCGGGCGGGGCATGCCCCCCGAGTTGCACGCCCACGGCACCGGCCGCGGCGGCCAGGATGATGCCTTCGTTGGGATGCAGCCACAGGCCGGCGTCGCGCCTCCAACTGCCCACCGCTTCTTCGAAGTTGCCGGCCACGGCAAAGCCGAAGGCCGTCAACCGCGCCGGCACATGGTCGATGAGGGCAAACATCCGCCGCGCCAACGCCTTCAGCCGATCGTTGGCGGGCATGTCCAGCGTGCGCAGCCGGTAGCTCCAGTAACGGCTGGAGAACTCGGCCATGCGGTACAGCACCGCCCCGGCCGGCCCCAGGCCCAGGGCCGAGAACACGACGAAGCAGAAGAAGACGCCGAACACATGCCGGTGCGCGGCCAGCAGCGAATGCTCGATGACATGGCGCAGCAACTCGGTGCGAGGCAGTTCGCTGGCGTCCAGGTGCTGCCATTCACCCAGCAGGCGGCGGGCCTCGGTCTCGTCGCCGCGGTCCAGCGCGTCGCGGATGTCGGTGTAGTAGTGGCTGAACTGTCGGAAGCCCAGCGTCAGGTAGAGCACCACGACGTTGAACAGCAGCGCCAGCAGCAGGCTCCACCAGGCAATGGCCCAGTAGATGCCCAGCACGACGAGCACCGGCACACCCACCGACACGCCCCAGACCACTGCAGTGTGGCGCGGCTTGCCGGCATCGAAGTTGCGTCCCGTCCAGGCCACCCAGGCCACCAATGCGTCGTGCACGCGGTTGTCGCGTGGCAGCGGCTTCAGTTGTTCGGCCAACAGCGCGAGCAGGACGGCGAAGAAACTCATCGCTGCAAATGATAGCCGCCGGGTTGGCAGGCACTGGCCATGGCGGCGCCGGTGCCGCGCTCAGGCGCGCAGGAAGCGGTAGAGATTGCGCAGCATGGCCGCGGTCGCGCCCCAGATGAAGAACTCGCGCGCCTGCCCCGCGCTGCCCACACCCTGCCAGGGCATGGACAGGAATTGGCGGCGCACGCCTTCGGCCTCGAACAGATGGCGGCGGTGATTTGCCGGCGTCATCAGCCAGGCCAGCGGCACCTCGAAGGCCTCGGCGACCTCGAAGCGGTCCAGCGCCAGTGCGGCGACATCCATCGGTTCGACCAGGGCCACCACCGGTGTGACGACGAAGTGGGTGATGGTGGTGTAGGTAGGCAGCAGGCCGATGATCTGCACCTGCCCGATGGCCAGCCCGACCTCTTCCTGCGCCTCGCGCAGCGCGGTGGCGGCCGGGCCGGCATCGTGCGGTTCGCTGCGACCGCCCGGGAAGCTGATCTGCCCGGCGTGGTCGCGCAGGTGCTCGGTGCGGCGCGTCAGCAGCACGTGCAGGCCGCCATCGCCACGGTCCTCGCGCTGCACCAGGGGCACCAGCACGGCAGCCTGGGCCGGCGTGCGTTCGGCAAAGAAGCGGCCGTCGCCTTGGAATTCAGGCGTCCACACCGGCGGCTGCGCGAAGCGCTGGCGCAGCGCCGTGGCGGTCAGCGCAGCCGGATCGACGGCGGGCAGGTGCGAATCCGTGCCATCGACCGGCACGGACTGAGGATTCAGCAGGCGCAGCGGAGGCATGGTTCAGGATGCTGGACGCACAAAAAAAAGCCGCCCGCAGGCGACCTCTCTCTGCGAGTCGGAGGACGTGTCCTCAGGCCAGCTTTTCCTTGATGCGTGCCGATTTGCCGCTGCGCTGACGCAGGTAGTACAGCTTGGCCCGGCGCACGTCGCCGCGGCGCTTGACCTCGATGCCGGCCAGCAGCGGGCTGTGGGTCTGGAAGGTGCGTTCGACACCTTCACCGTTGGAGATCTTGCGCACGATGAAGCTGCTGTTCAGGCCGCGGTTGCGCTTGGCGATGACGACGCCTTCGTAGGCCTGCACGCGCTTGCGCGTGCCTTCGACCACGTTGACGTTGACGATCACGGTGTCGCCGGGGGCAAAGGCGGGGATCGTGCGATTCAGGCGCGCAATCTCTTCCTGCTCGAGGATGGCAATCAGGTTCACTGGGGTCTCCGGTCGATCTTGGCGCGGGGGGGTGGATGGTTTTTTGTGCAGCCTGCGGTGCCTGTCGCTTGCAGCGATGACACCCGTTGCGTCGCGCCACTTGGGCGCTGGGCTGCGGCCCGGCAGAGGATCGAAAAGCCTTCGAGTATAGCTTGGCTGAGTTTGACGATTCAGCCTCGACTCGGGCGCCCTACTCAGGCAACGACTGAGGCAACGACTGAGGCAACGACTCAGGCAACGACTCAGGCAACGACTGAGGCAACGGCTCGCTGGCGGCCGAAGCGGCCGAAGCGGCCGCAGCAGCCGAGGCGGCCGAAGCAGCCAAGAAGCGCTCGTCCTGCGGCGAGATCCGGCCCTGCGCCCTGGCCTGCGCGATCAGCTCCGGCCGCCGCCTCGCCGTCAGCGCCAAGGCCTGCTCGCGCCGCCAACGCGCGATCTGGCCATGGTGGCCCGACAGCAGCACGGGCGGCACCGGCAGCGCAACGCCGTCGATCACCAGTTGCTCCGGGCGGCTGTAGTGCGGACCCTCGATCAAGCCGTCGCCGAAGCTGTCCTGCTGGTGCGATGGCGCGCTGAGCACCCCGTCCTGCAAGCGCGCCACCGCGTCGAGCAGTGCCAGCGCGGGCAGCTCGCCGCCCGACAGCACGAAGTCGCCCAGGCTCACTTCCAAGGTCACGCGACGGTCGATCAGGCGCTGATCGACGCCCTCGTATCGTCCGCACAGCAACACGGCGCCCGGCCCGGCCGCGAACTGCTGCACCAGG
>JBBSCX010000343.1:0-4191 GCA_038249905.1 Burkholderiales bacterium | reverse complement strand
GAAGCCCTTGCCGCCGAGCGCGTGCGTCTGTCGCCCCATCTGGCCACGCTTTGGCAGTATTTCAGTGGCGCCGAGCAGCAGGCCATGGACCGACAGTTGCGTACTGAGCGGGTGGGTTTCAGCGGTATGCGGGTGCCGCTGGCAACGACAGGCCTGGCGCAGCTTGAACGTTTCGACACCGCCAAACTGACGTCGAAACAGCGCCTTGAGGCCGCGACGCTGCGGTGGGTCATGCAGTCCGATCTGCGCACCGCACCCTTCGAAGACCATACCTTCAGCTTCAATCAGTTTCGTGGCACGCATCTGTTGATGGTCAATCTGCTCACCAGATGGCATCCGATGCGACGGTCTTCGGACGTCGATAATTGGCTGGCGCGGCTTGAATTGGCCGGGGGCCGCATCGATGACGGTCGCATGAGGGCCCAGGCGGCGGTGGGGCGCGGGCTGCTGCCACCGCGCTTCATCGTCGAGCGTTCACGAGCGCAGGTGGGCGCTTTCCTGGCGCCAGCAGCGGCGCAGAACGTCCTGGTGGAGAACCTGGAGCGTCGCAGTGCTGCCATACCGGACCTCGGTGCAGACCAGCGCGAGGCCGCCATCAAGCGTGCCACCCTGCTGGTCGAAACGCAGGTGCGCCCTGCCTACCAGCGCCTGGGCCAGTGGATGGACGAGCTGCTGCCGCAGTGCGGCGACGACGCAGGCCTGTGGCGCCTGCCCGGCGGCGAAGACGCGTATGCCGCAGCACTGGCCGACAACACCACCACGACGATGAGTGCGCGCGAGATCCATGACATGGGCCTGCGCGAAGTGGCCCGCATCGAGGCCGAGATGGACCGGGTATTGCGGGGCCTGGGTCGCACACAGGGCAGCGTGAACGATCGGTTCGCCGCCTTGGAGGCAGAACTGCAACCGCCCTCTGGCGCCGATCCGCGCCCTGCGCTGCTGCTGCGCTACGAGGCCTACGTGCGCGAGGCCCAGGAACGCGCTCGCCCGCTGTTCAACCTCACGCCACGCGCAGCCGTCATCGTGGAACGTGAGCCTGCACTAACGGAAGCGACCGCCGCGGCCAGCTACAACCCGCCGGCACCGGATGGCAGCCGACCGGGTGTGTTCCGCAGGCCGCTGCCTGGGCCGTTGTTCGAGACCATGCGCATGAAGTCGCTAACCGTGCACGAAACCGTCCCGGGTCACCACTTCCAGATTGCGTTGCAGCAGGAGCAGGCAGCGCTGCCGCGCTGGCGGCAACACGGGGTGTTCAGCGGCGGCCCGGCCTATGTCGAGGGCTGGGCGCTCTATGCGGAGGCGCTGGCCATCGAGCAGGGTTGGTATGAAGGCGACCCGCATTCGCTGCTGGGCGCGCTGGAGTCGCAGCTCTTTCGTGCACGCCGACTGGTGGTGGACACAGGCTTGCATGCCTTCCGCTGGACACGCCAGCAGGCCATCGACTACGGCATTTCGGCCCAGGAAGTGGAGCGATACGTGGTCATGCCGGGGCAGGCCTGCGCCTACATGGTGGGCATGCTGCGCATCCTGGAGATGCGAGAGCAGGCACAACGCAGGCTGGGCACGCGCTTCACCTTGCCGGCCTTTCATGACGTGGTTCTGAAGACCGGGTCGGTTCCGTTGGGCGTACTGGCCAACGTGGTCGAGGAATGGGCGCAAACCACCTGACCTGGGCCAAAAAATCGGGGACTGGCCGCTGGCCTGGCAGGCCCTGACGCCGCGGCCACCGGCGCACAACACGGCTGCGGCAGGCGAGGAAGTTGCTCGGAGACTTTGACGCAACCTACGACCCGTTTACATTCTTGCGGATATCAGGAGGTCTGCACATGACCACCCTACCGCGCGGCCTGTCCGCATTCGCCGCATGTTGGGTAATGCAGGTTTCTTCGGCCCTGGCCCAGCCACAGGAAGAAGCCCAGGCCGCCCTGGCCGGCCCAGTCGAAGTCGCCACTCGCGCGGCGCTGGCCCGCATCGAGCAACTCGATGCGACGCTGCGATCGGTATCGGCGCTGGATCCAGCGGCACTCGATGAAGCGCGGCGGTTGGACCGGCAGCGCAGCGCACGCGGCCCGCTGCATGGGCTGACGCTGGTGGTCAAGGACAACATCGAGACCCGTGGCACGTTGCCCACCACCGCGGGCAGCCTCGCGCTGCAGGCGAATGTCAGCGGCCGTGACGCGCCGGTGGTTGCTCGGGTGCGCGCAGCGGGCGCTGTCGTTGTGGGCAAGGCGAATATGTCGGTGTGGGCCTACATGCGCTCTACCCGCGCCATTTCGGGCTGGAGTACGGTGGGCGGGCAGACTCGCAATCCTTACGCGCTCGACCGCAACCCCTGCGGTTCGTCGTCCGGCTCGGCGGTCGCGGTGGCCGCGGGACTGGTCGATGCCGCACTGGGCACAGAGACCGACGGCTCCATCACCTGCCCGGCTGCCGTCAGTGGCGTGGTCGGCCTCAAGCCCACGGTAGGGTTGGTCAGCCGCAATGGCATCGTGCCGGTAGCACTGAGCCAAGACACTGCCGGCCCCATGGCGCGGGACGTTGCCACTGTTGCGCGCCTGCTTACGGCGATGGCTGGCAGCGATGCTGGAGACCCAGCGACAGTCGAAGCTGACGCCCGCCGGCAGGACTACAGCATCGGGCTGGCGGCGGCAACGCTGCGTGGCACACGGCTGGGCGTGCTGCGCTTCGACCTGGGATGGTCGGCAGCGGTGGACGCGGCCTTCGAGCGCGGCTTGACGCTGCTGCGCGAGCAGGGAGCGGTGCTGGTCGATGTCACAGAAGCGGTAGTCCCAGTTGCGCTCGCCGCCGATTTCCTCGGGCAGCGAGGTGGTCGCTGCTGCGACCATGGCGCCGCTTGGCGCAAAGGTCATCAACTTCAAGGCCAGCGCGCTGCGCTCGACCGCGTCACGGTAAGGCCCGCGGCAGCGGCTATACGCAATCCACTCCTGCCAGAACGAACGTGTGACATCGAAGAACTCGTCGACGCGACCGCACGGTGACGGCCCCTCGACCGTGCTGTCAGCGAGCACCAAGTCGAGTCGTTGGCCGACGGCAAGGCGCACCGTGTCGGTGGCTGTGTCGCCGGCGAAGTGGAATGTCAGGTCGGCGCCGGCATGCAACGAGGGCATCTCGACACCGGCGTGCACAGCACGCGCGTCGGCCGTCAGCTCAACCGCCTCGCGCGCGAACGACTTCGACGGCCGGTACTCGATATCGAGCTCCACATCGCCTTGCAGGGCTTCGGCACGGCGCACGATCTAGCCCGGGGCGTTGAGTCGACGGTCGTGAGTTCGCGCCCGCAGGCGGCGGCCGACGGGCATGAAGTCGGTGATGGCAGCGCGACCGCCCGCACAGGCGAACTTCGTGCGCAGCATGTTGGTGCCGGGCAGGTAGGCGCGCGTCGCCGTGTACTCGCCAGTGGGCCGGATGGAACAGTACCCGCCGCGGTTCGCGTCGAGCACGCGGCAGCACACCGGGTCGGCATCGAAGCGATGCAGTGCCGCCCAATCGATGCTGCCGTCGGTGGCCACCAGTGCGGCGCCGTGGCAGTCGCCGATCAGCGCGTAGTCCTTGATCGGGCGGTAGGCCGGTTGGCGTGGCGTCGTCATGCTGCTGAGCGCGTCACCACCGTCACCTTCGCGTGCAGCGTGCGATGCACCGGGCAGCGGTCGGCGATTTCCATCATCCGCGCGCGTTGCGCCGCGTCGAGCGGACCGATCAGCTCGATCACGCGCTCGATGCGGTCGACCTTGCCTTCCTTCGCCTCGCAGTCCGCGCAATCGGCAGCGTGGATCTTGCCGTGGGTCAGCGTCACGTGCACGTTCTCGAGCGGCCATTGCTTCTGCCGTGCATACATGCTCAGCGTCATGACCGTGCACTCGCCGAGTGCGGCAAGCAGCAACTCGTACGGGCTGGGCCCGGCGTCGTCGCCGCCGACCGATCTGGGCTCGTCGCCGACGAGCGTGTGCCGCCCGGCCTGGATGCTGACGGCGAAGGCGCCGGTGCCACGCTCGCTGACGCGCACGGTGCCATGTTCGAGCACTGCCTGCGATGGCGGGGGCTCCGGCGCTTCGGGCAGGTAACGCGCTGCCCACGCTGCGATCAGGCCGGCGGCGTACTGCGCATCGGCCGCGCGCGTCAGCAGGTGGTCAGCGCCGTCGAGCGAGACGAACGACTTGGGATGCAGCGCGG
>JBBSCX010000342.1:0-4205 GCA_038249905.1 Burkholderiales bacterium | reverse complement strand
TTCGAAAGCGCCGCAGCCGTAGTGCAGGGTGTGCGACAGCACGTGGATCTTCGCGTCGCGCCATTCGACCAGCTGGCCGTCCATCCAGATCTTGCCGTCGCGGTCGGACATCGACATCGGAAGCTCCTCGCAGGGTGTGTCAGCCGACGATTCTAGGAGCCGCCTCGGTGCCGGGGGATGCGCCCGGTGATGCGCGGGTTGATGCGCTGTTTGATGCGCTGGTTCATGCGTCAATCAATGCCTCAGCGCCGTGGGCCCCAGCCGCCCGGCGCAGCAGCGCCTGGCTGACGCGGCCGGCGCGCAATTCGACCTCGACCGCGTCATCGCCCGGGTCGCGCCAGACGAAGCGTTCGGGCTCTTCGCCGGGCCCGCTCAGGCGCACACCCAGGCTGCGTGTCAGCGGCAGCAGTTGCAGCATGGTCATGCCGGGCTGCACGCGCGAATTCAGCATCACCGCGCTGTCGACCACACCCACCGGCCGCGCCGCGGCCATGCGCATCACACGCAGCGTGCGCGTGAACTGCAGCAGCAGCCAGAAGACGACCCCGCTCAGCGCCAGCCCCACGCCGGCCCAGCCCCAGAAGCTGTAGCCGAGGGCGAACGACAGCACCACCAGCGTCCAGCCGATGACCGGGTTCATGCGCGGCGGCGCGCGGGGCGGGCGCGAGATTCGATGACTGAGAATGCAGCGGATGCAGGGTTTGCGGACATGGGTGATCAACCTCGACAGGGCGCCGGACCGGCTGGCCCGCATCAGCGCGCAACTGCGCCGCCTGGGCCTGCCCTTCACGCGGATGCCGGCTGTCGATGCGCGTGCGCTGCGGCCCGATCAAGCAGCCCTGCTGGACGAGCCGGCCTACCGCCGCAAACACGGCATGACGCCGGTGGCGGGTGAGTTGGGATGTTATCTGTCGCATGTCGAGGTCATGCGCGCCTTCCTTGCCGATGGCGATGCCGCCTTTGCGCTGGTGCTGGAAGACGACGTGCTGCTGCACGACAGCCTGCCTTCGGTCCTGCGCGCGTTGACGGGGCTGGCCGCGCGAAAGACACGCTCGGCACAGGCGGCAAAAGCGGCGCAGCCGGCACAGGCGGCGCAGCCGGCGCAGCAGGCACCCTGGGACGTGGTCAAGCTCTCGGGCGTGCATTCGGGCACCCCTGTAGCCGTGCACACCCTGGACGCGGGCCACAAGCTGGCGGTGATGCTCAGCCGCTGCACCGGCAGCAGCGCCTACCTGATGAACCGCCGCGCGGCCGAGGCCTATCTGCGTGAGCCCGGCGGCCTGCTGCCGATGCAATTGCCCTACGACCATGTGTTCGACCAGGGCTGGCGCTTCGGCCTGAAACTGCGCATGGTCACACCCTGGCCCTGCGGCCACGACGAGACGGCCGTCTCGACCATTGGCACCAGCGCCGGCACAAGCCGCAAATTCCACTGGACGCAGCGCTTGGGCACCTACGCCTACCGCCTGGGCAACGAGGCCCGCCGGCTGCGCCACGGGCTGGCGCAGGTGCTGCGCGAGAAATTGTCGGGCTGACATCCGCAGCCGCGGCCGGCGCCGCCGGCCTGGGTGAGTTCACACCCGCACAGTCAAGCTCAAACTGGTTCAGAACACCGCGTGGTCGCCGCGTTCGTCGCGGACCTCACCGCGCAGCAGCTTCGCGTGGTGCGCCGCCAATGTGTCGGTGCCGTAAGACGGCGTGGCATCGGCGTCGTAACGGCCGCGCGCCGGGTCCCACACCAGCATCGATTCGGTCGCGTAGTAGCGGCCGATGCGCGCCAGTTCGGCCTTGGCCGCCAGCGGCGGCAGCACGCGGCCCAGCGTGCCCAGCACCGTGATGATGGTGTCCAGCAGCGCCACCGGCACGGCTTTGAAGCGCGGCGGGCGGCCGGCCAGCGCAAACAGGGCTTCGCCCTGCTGCCGCGGCGTCATGGCCTCGCCCGGGCCGCCGATGGGCATTACGCGGTCGTGGCGCGCCGGGTCGTCCAGACAGCCGGCCAGGTAGTCGCCCAGGTCGTCGTCGCTGATGGGCTTGCAGGCGGTGAGTGCGCCGTCTCCGAAGATCAGATACGGCTTGCCCTTTTGCACCCGCTGCACCTGCCCCGACAGCGACTTGAAGAAGGCCGTGGGCCGCACAATCGAGTACCGCAGCCCCGACGTCATCAATACCTTCTCAAAAGCCAGCTTGGCGTGCTGAAACGCCAGCAACGGCTTTTGCACGCAGATGGCCGACAGCAGCACCATGTGCGTGACGCCGGCGGCGCGTGCAGCGTCCAGCGCCGTCACATGGGCACGGTGGTCGATGGCCCAGGCGTCCTTGGGCACGCCCGTGCGCGAGGCCAGGCACGACACCAGCACGTCGAAGGCCTCCCCGCAAATGCCGTCGCGGGCCAGCGAGGCCGCGTCGGTGACTTCGCCGACGCGCACGGTGGCGCCGGGAAAGAGCCCTGCTGTGGCTTCGGGCGCCAGCCGTGCGCCCACACCCGTGCCCGCACCCGCGCCCTTACCCGCATTCGGCCGCACGAAGCACACCACCTCGTGCCCCTGGCGCAGCAGCGCCCGCACGGTGGCGCGACCGATGGTGCCGGTGGCACCGATGAGCAGCACGCGCCGGGGGCGTTGTGGCCGCGCGCCGTTTTCGGCGTCGGTGCGGGCGGTGCGGTCGGCTGCGCCCGCGGCGCCCGTGGCACCCGTGGCATTCGTTTCGGCCGTCATGCCTTCCAGTCGATCATCATCTTCAGACACTGCGGATCGCCGAAGGCGACTTCGTAGGCCTCTTGCGCCTGCGCCGGGCCCATGGTGTGCGTGATCAGCCCGTCCAGCGACAACTTACCCTGCTCCACCAGCCCCGTCACGGCCAGCAGGTCGTGCTTCTTCCACTGCGCCGCGATGCGCAAAGTGGCCTCGCGCATGAAGGCCGGTGCGAAGGCGAAGCTGAGGTCGTGCTTGTAGAAGCCGGCCAGCACCACCTCGCCGCCCGGGGCCAGACGCATGATCAGGCCGTTCAGGATGCTGCCGTCGCCGCTGACGTCATAGATGGCCTGGTAGTTCTTGCGCGTGTCCTCGTCGGGGTGGATGCAGGGGTAGCCTTCGGCGCCTTCGCGGCGCACGGGCTGCGTTTCCCACACCGTGGGCGCCGGCCAGCCCAGGGCCAGGCAGATGCGCGCCAGCAGGCGGCCCATCACGCCGTGGCCGACGATCAGGTCGGGCGGCACCATCGGCGACTTGGCGCCGCCCATGGACACCGTGTGGTAGCAGGTGGCGGCCAGCGCCAGCAGCACGGCGCGGGGGCCGAGTTCGGGCGCGACGACGACCACCCGGTCGTGCGGCACGATCAGCCGCGAACCCGCGCCGCCGAAGATGTTGCGCACGCCCTGGAAGCTGTACGAGCCCGGGATGAAGACATGCGCGCCCACGGCCACCTCGGCCTTGGCACCGGCGCGAAGCACCGTGCCCACGGTCTCGTAACCCGGCACCAGCGGGTAGCCCATTCCGGGGAAGGGCGGCATGGTGCCGTCCCACAGCAGGCGTTCGGTGCCGGTGCTGATGCCGCTGTGGCTGACCTCGACCTCGAGATCGGCGTCCTCGAAGGCCTTGAGTTCGAGGGTCTGGACGGAGAGCGTCTTCGGCGCGTCGAAGACGATGGCTTGAGCATGGGTCATGGTGCGATGGCGTGGTGGTCTGGTGGTCTGGTGGCGGGATGACAAGGCTCGGGCGCGATCTTAGTGAGGCGGCGGCGCCGGCCAGAATGTGCGTATGCCGTCACCACCCGCCGCTTCCTCCGTCCCGTCCTCCTCCGCTGGGCGGCCCCATGTCGGCGCCGCCAGCACCTCATCAGGCACCTCGTCAGGCATCGGCCATGCGCCCGGCAGCCGTCTGAGCCTGATGCGCTGGCTGGTCAGCCTGCTGGCCTTGGCCGCCATCGCCACGGCCGTGTGGCAACTGGAGCAGGCCGCGCAGGGGCTGGACATCCGCACCCAGCGCATCGGCACGACGCCGGTGACGGTGTTCCGGCCTGTTGTCGCAGCCGCGACCGCAACCGCCTCTGAAGCCGCAACTGCGGCCGTAACCGCAACCGCAACCGCAACCGCAATCGCAGGCGCAGGCGCAGGCGCAGCCGCAGCCGCAGCCGTGACGGCGCCAGCCGCACCGCCACCCGTGGTGCTGATCGCCCATGGCTTTGCCGGATCGCAGCAGCTGATGCAG
>JBBSCX010000341.1:0-4270 GCA_038249905.1 Burkholderiales bacterium | reverse complement strand
GGCTTTGCAGGCGTTCCTTCTCGGGCGGCTGGCTGTCGTTGACGAGGTAGGGCTTGATGCTGTGGTACTGCTTGAAGAACAGCGTCATGTCCACGATCAGGTCGCGAATGATGGGCAGCCCCGGTAAAGGCTTCAAGACGATCGTGCCCGGCAATGTGCGCATGTTGGTCAGGCAGGCCAGGCCGTTCTTGCCGTTGATGTTCATCGCATCCGACCCGCACACGCCCTCGCGGCAGCTGCGGCGAAAGCTCAGCGTCGGGTCGACGGCCTTGAGCTTGTTCAGCGCGTCCAGCAGCATGCGTTCGCTGCCGTCGAGCTCGACCTGCAGTGTCTGCATCCGCGGCTTGGCCTCGGTGTCAGGGTCGTAGCGATAGATCTGGAAAGTGCGCAATGTCATGGGTTACAGCTCGGGACAACTGGCTCAGAAAGTACGGACCTTCGGCGGCACCGATTCGACGGTCAGCGGCTTCAGGTTGACGGGCTTGTAGTCCACGCGGTTGCCTTGCGAGTACCACAGCGTGTGCTTCATCCACTCGGCGTCGTTGCGGCCGTTGGGCGTGGCCGGCGTGTCGCCGTAATCGTCGACGGTGTGGGCGCCGCGGCTCTCGCGCCGTGCCGCGGCGCTGACCATCGTGGCCAGTGCGGATTCGATCAGGTTCTCGACCTCCAGCGCCTCGATGCGCGCGGTGTTGAAGACACGGCTCTTGTCCTTCAGACCGATGCGCTTGACGCGTTCGGCGATGGCCGCCACCTTGGCCACGCCCTCGTCCATGGTGGCCTGGGTGCGGAACACACCGGCGTACTGCTGCATCGTGGCGCGCAATTCGTTGGCCACGTCCTGCGCGTATTCGCCGTCGGTGGAGTTGTCCAGCCGGGCCAGGCGCGCCAGCGAGGCATCGGCCGCATCGGCCGGCAATGGCTTGTGCAGTTTGTCCACGGCCTTGAAGCTGTCGACGATGTGCATGCCGGCCGCGCGGCCGAAGACCAGCAGGTCCAGCAGCGAATTGGTGCCCAGCCGGTTGGCGCCATGCACGCTGACGCAACTGCATTCGCCGACCGCGTACAGACCATTGACGACGGCATTCGGATTGCCATCAGGCTTTCCGATTTCGGGCATCACGACCTGACCATGGATGTTGGTCGGAATGCCACCCATCTGGTAATGGATGGTCGGCACCACGGGGATCGGTTCCTTGGTGATGTCGACATTGGCGAAGTTGTGGCCGATCTCGAACACGCTGGGCAGGCGCTTCATGATCGTGTCGGCCCCCAGGTGGGTCATGTCGAGGTTGATGTAGTCCTTGTTCGGACCGCAGCCCCGGCCTTCCTTGATCTCCTGGTCCATGCAGCGGCTGACGAAGTCGCGCGGCGCCAAGTCTTTCAGCGTCGGTGCATAACGCTCCATGAAACGTTCGCCGCTGGCATTGCGCAGGACGGCCCCTTCGCCACGGCAGCCTTCGGTCAGCAATACCCCGGCGTTGTGCACGCCCGTGGGGTGGAACTGCCAGAACTCCATGTCCTCCAGCGGGATGCCGGCACGCGCCGCCATGCCCAGGCCGTCGCCGGTGTTGATGAAGGCATTCGTGCTGGCGGCAAAGATGCGCCCGGCCCCGCCGGTGGCCAGCATCGTCACCTTGGCTTCCAGGATGTGCACGTCGCCGGTTTCCATCTCCAGCGCGACCACGCCCAATACGTCGCCGGCAGCGTCGCGAATCAGGTCCAGCGCCATCCACTCGACGAAGAAGTTGGTGCGCGACTTGACGTTCTGCTGGTAAAGCGTGTGCAGCATCGCGTGGCCGGTGCGGTCTGCTGCGGCGCAGGCGCGCTGCACCGGCTTTTCGCCGTAGTTCGCGGTGTGGCCGCCGAAGGGACGCTGGTAGATGGTGCCGTCGGGATTGCGGTCGAAAGGCATGCCGGAATGTTCGAGCTCGTACACGACGTTGCCGGCCTCGCGGCACATGAACTCGATCGCGTCCTGGTCGCCCAGCCAGTCGCTGCCCTTGATGGTGTCGTAGAAGTGGTAATGCCAGTTGTCCTCGGCCATGTTGCCCAGCGAGGCACCGATGCCGCCCTGCGCCGCCACCGTGTGGCTGCGCGTGGGGAAGACCTTGCTCAGCACCGCCACGTTGAGCCCGGCGCGCGCCAGGCGCAGCGAGGCCTGCATGCCCGAGCCGCCCGCGCCGACGACGACGACATCGAACCTGCGCCGCGGAAGATTTGTCATTGCCATATCGATCACAAGCTCCACAAGACTTGCACTGCCCAGCCCATGCAGCCGACCAGCCAGACGATGGTCAGCACCTGCAATGTCAGGCGCAGGGCGACGGACTTGACGTAGTCCATCCAGATGTCGCGCACGCCGACCCAGGCATGCCAGCCCAGCGCGACGAAGACGACGAAAGTCAGCAATTTCATCCACTGCGCAGCGAAGATGCCGGCCCAGCGGTCGTAGCTCAGCTCGCCAGGCATCAGCACCTGCACGACGAGCACGACGGTGAACACCGCCATCAGCACCGCCGTCGCGCGCTGGCTGAGCCAGTCGCGCATGCCGTAATGCGCGCCGGTGACGACACGCCTGGAACCGTAGTTGACTGCCATGGTGTGGGGCCCGTCCTTGAGTGTGCTGTTCAGTACAGGCCGAACAGCTTGGCACCCAGCGCCGCCGTCAGCAGCAGGCTGAGAGTCAGCGTGACGACCGCCGACTGCCGGCCCTGGGCGATGCTGACGCTGTGCGTCATGTCCATCCACAGGTGGCGCAAGCCAGCCACGAAGTGATGCAGGAAGGCCCAGATCAGTCCCAGACACACCACTTTGACGAACCAAGCCGGCACAAATCCGATGCCGGCGACGAAGGCACTGGTGAAGCGATCCCAGCTGATCTCGTCGGTGACGCTCTGGTCGAAGAGCCAGATGACGAAGGGCAGCAGCACGAACATCAGTACGCCGCTGGCGCGGTGCAGGATCGACACCAGGGCCGCCAGGGGCAGCCGGTACTGCGTGGCGTCCACCAGCCGCATGGTGCCCGGCCGGGCAGATCGGGCGCGCGCACGTGCCGCGGGGGACAGCTCAGAACTCATGGAGACCTCAGGTAGCCGATCGAGTTTATTGCAACGCAGCAGACTTGCGTGGGGCTTGCGGTGCAGGAGGGAAGGTTGGCAACGCGGTCATCCCAGCTCATTGCGGTAGTGATGGGCCCAAGTGCTGTACAGGCCGCGCCGCAGTTCCACCGGGCGCTCGCCATAGGTGCAGGACAGGCGCTCGACCGACAGCAGCGGTGCGCCGGGCGCCACGTCCAGCAGGGCCGCGGCCTCGGCGTCGGCGGCGACGGCGCGCAGCTTTTCTTCGGCCCGGATCATGCGCACCGAAAACTCGGCCTCAAACAGGCGGTACATGGGCCCGCGCCAGGCCTGCAGACGCTCGGCCGTCAGGCCCTTGAACAGGGTGCCGGGCAGCCACAGGTCGTCGAAGACCACCGGCCGGGCGCCTTCGGCCTCGGCCGTCAGCAGCAGCCGGCGCACTTGCACGGCGGCTTCGCCGGCCTTCAGCTGCAGCAGCCGCGCGACCTCGGTCGGTGGACGCATGCGGCGGCAGTCCAGCAGGCGGCGCTGCAACGCGGCGGCGCTGCCGACGTCCGGCGTCAGGCGCAGGAAGCGGTACTGCGTCGTCGCCTCGGCGTGCGTGGCAACGAAGGTGCCCTTGCCCTGGCGGCGCACCAGCAGGTTGTCGGTGGCCAGCTCGTCGATGGCCTTGCGCACCGTGCCCTGGCTGACCTTGAAACGCGCGGCGAGTTCGATCTCGCTGGGGATGGACTGGCCCGGCGCCCATTCACCGGCCTGCAGGCTGGCGGTCAGCAGCGCCTTGATCTGCTGGTACAGCGGGCTGAAGGACGGGGCGCCGTCGTTGGCGGCCGCCATGCCCGGGCCAGCCGCAGACGACGCGGCGGACGGCGCAAGCGACGGCGAGCCCGACGGCATGGGAGTGGGCGCAAGGACGTCGGCCATGGCCCGCATTGTCCAACAAGATGTCTTGCATAAGACATAAGAGTGGCGTCAGGCCGGTGTCTAGAATCTCCAGCCTGCCCCATCCCTGCACCGACCCGGGATCGACCCGGTATCGAGGAGACCCCCCATGAGCAAGACACCCGTCCGTGTTGCCGTCACCGGCGCTGCTGGTCAGATCGGCTACGCCCTGCTGTTCCGCATCGCCAGCGGCGAGATGCTGGGCAAAGACCAGCCCATCATCCTGCAACTGCTGGAAGTGCCGGTGGAAG
>JBBSCX010000340.1:0-4281 GCA_038249905.1 Burkholderiales bacterium | reverse complement strand
GCAGTGCTACCAGATCGTCGATGTCTCGGGCAGCCTGCGCGCGACGCAGCAGCAGCGCCTGGCGCGCTTTGCGCCGCGTGTGCAGTGGCTGGACGCCTGGCCCGAGCAGATCGAAGCGGTGGCGCTGGGCAACGAGGTGCTGGACGCGATGCCGGTGCAGTTGCTGGCCTGGGACGGCGCGCAGTGGCTGGAGCGTGGTGTGGTGCTCGCCGCGCACGACGGCGGGAACGACGGCAGCGATGACAGCGCCGATCCGCACTTCGCCTGGTCCGACCGCCCGACCGCTCTGCGCCCGCCGCACGCCGGCCCCTTTCTGCCCGGCACCGTGACCGAGATCCACCCCCAGGCCGAGGCCTTCATGCGCACGCTGGCCGTGCACCTGCACCGCGGCGCCGCCTTCTTCGTCGATTACGGCTTCCCCGAGGCCGAGTACTACCACCTGCAACGCACCGGCGGCACGCTGATGTGCCACCGCGCCCACCGCGCCGACACCGACCCGCTGGCCGATGTGGGCGTCAAGGACATCACCGCCCATGTCAATTTCAGCGCCATGGCGTTGGCGGCACAGGACGCGGGGCTGGACGTGCTGGGCTTCACATCCCAGGCGCACTTCCTGCTCAACTGCGGGCTGACCGAGCGGCTGGCCGCGGCCGATCTGCGCACGCGCACGGCCGCGCTGACACTGATCCAGGAACACGAGATGGGCGAACTCTTCAAGGTGCTGGGCCTGGCGCGGGGCCTGCCGCCGGGCTTCGAGTGCATCGGCTTTGCCCGCGGTGACCGCAGCCACAAATTGTGACGGCCAGCCTGCGAGCCCATCAGACACGCAGACACGCAGACACGCAGACAGCCTGACGCATGAAGCGCACTGACCCCGTCAACCCCGCATGCGCTGGCTGATCGTCTTCCTGCTGGCGTTCTTGCTCTTCAACGGTCTCAGCCACTGGCTGAAGAAGATCGGCCTGGGCAAGCTGCCCGGCGACTTCCGCCTGCGCATCGGTGGCCGCGACTGGTACTTTCCGCTCACGAGTTCGGTGATCCTGACGGTGCTGGTGATGCTGGTGGGGCTGTTGGTCTGAAGCCGCAGCATTTGCTGTCCTGTCGGCCCGGCGGTTGCCGGGTCAGGAACTGCGGTCGGGATTGGGATCAGGAACGGGGCTCATGAACTGATGTGCCAGCGGTGCGCGCACTTGCGGCAAGCCACCTGCACCTCGTCACCGCTGGCGTCGGACGCAACCAGGTCCAGCCGGCCATAGGTCTTGCACTGCGGGCATTCGGCCTGGTGGGCCACGGCCTCGGCATGGCTCAGCAGGTACAGGTAGCGGCGGATGCAGTAAATGCCAGTGGCCACGCACAGCAGCACACCGGCCAGGTCGGCCATTTGTTCGCTCAGCGGGTGCTGGCGCGAACTGCCTTCGAAGATGCCGAAGATGCCCAGCACGCAAAACAGCAGCAGCACCATGTGCGCGTGGCTCTGCAGCAGTTCACGCTCGTACCACTTGCGAAAGCCGTGCCTGCGTATGCCTTCGGCCAGTTTCATCGCTGCCCCCGCGGGCCCGTCGACAAAGGCCGCATCACGATGCTGTCACAGCGGCGGCGCTGACCGCAGCGCGTGTTCGATGGCAGCCACCCGCGCGGCGTTGATGGCCAAGCCGATGTCCGCGCCCTTGCGCCCGGCGGCGGTGGCCGTGGCGGCGACGGCGGCGGTGTCGACACCCAAGGCCGTCTGCAGCAGCGGCGGCAGGCGCGTGGCCGGCGCATAGGCCAGGTCTTCACGCCCGGTGCGGCCACGGGCGTCGCATTCGCAGGCCTGGAGCAATTCGGTGAAGCGCGCCGGGCGCCGGATGGCGTCGCAGCGTTCGAACAGCCGCAGCAGCGCCGCCGCGCCCAGCATGCCGCTCATGTGCACGTGGCCGTGTTCGCGCGCCACCACATCGGCCAATTCGCGGCAGTCGCTGGGCATGCGCAGACGCTCAGCCAGGGCGCGTGCCAGCGTGGCGCTGCGCTGCTCGTGGCCGTGGTGGCGCGGCCAGTGCTCGCGCGGGGTCGTGCCTTTGCCCAGGTCGTGGCACAGCGCGGCCCAGCGCACTGTCAAGGGCGCGTGCAGTTGCGCGGCCATGTCCAGCACCATCATCAGATGCACGCCGGTGTCGACCTCGGGATGGTGCTCGGGCCGCTGCGGCACGCCCCACAGGCGGTCCACCTCGGGCAGCAGCCGGGCCAACGCGCCGCAGTCGCGCAAGACCTCGAACATGCGGCTGGGCCGGGCCGTCATCAGGCCCTTGGCCAGTTCCTGCCACACACGCTCGGACACCAGGGCATCGACCTCGCCCTCGTCGACCATGCGCCGCATCAGCGCGCCGGTCTCGGGTGCAATCGTGAAGTGCGGCCAGCGGGCTGCAAAGCGCGCCAGGCGCAGCAGGCGCACGGGATCTTCGGCGAAGGCCTCGGACACATGGCGCAGCACACCCGCCTGCAGGTCGCGCTGGCCGCCGTAGGGGTCGATCAGGCTGCCGTCATCGGCCTGCGCGATGGCGTTGATGGTCAGGTCGCGGCGTGCCAGGTCCTGCGCCAGCGTGACCTCGGGCGCGGCGTGGAAGGTGAAGCCGTGGTAACCGCGGCCGGACTTGCGTTCGGTGCGCGCAAGCGCCACTTCCTCGTGCGTGTCAGGGTGCAGGAAGACCGGAAAGTCGCGGCCCACCGGGCGGTAGCCGGCCGCCAGCAGGGCTTCGGGCGTGGTGCCGACGGCGACCCAGTCGCGGTCGGTGGCGGGCAGGCCCAGCAGCGCGTCGCGCACGGCGCCACCGACGACAAAAAGGCGTGCACCGGGCACCGCACTCATTGCCGCACCGCACTCATTGCCGCACGGCGCTCATTGCCGCACCGCGCTCACTGCCGCACCGCAGTCATCGCCAGCCCGCACTCAGCGGTGCTTGCGGTACGGTTCCTCGAAATCGAGGAAGTCCTGCTCGGCCAGCGCATCGGCCACCCAGGCCGCCACCCCCGGTGCGGCACGCATCCGCGCCATGTAGCCCGTGGCCACATCCGACACCGGCAGGCCGTAGGTGAAAAACCGCATCACCACCGGCGCGTACATCGCATCGACGGCGCCGAAGCCGCCGAACAGGAAGGGCCCGCCGCTGGCCTGCAAGGCGCCAGACCACAGGGCATCGATGCGTGCGACGTTGGCGCGCACGTCGGCCTGCCCGGTCCAGACACGCTGGCCGATGTCGGGCAAGGCCGCCTCGATGTTCATCGGGCAATGGCTGCGCAGCGGGCCGAAGCCGGAATGCATCTCGGCGGCCAGGCTGCGGGCGCGCGAGCGTTTCAGCCGATCGCCCGGCCACACGCCGGCCTGCGGGAAGGCTTCGTGCAGGTGCTCGGCAATCGCCAATGTGTCCCACACCGCCAGCCCCTCGTCCAGCAGCACGGGCACCAGACCGGCGGGGCTGATCTCGGCCACGGCCTGGCGGAAGTCCGAGCCCGGCCTGAAGTCGAAACGCAATTTGCGCTCTTCGAATTCGATACCCAACTGCCGCATCAGCACCCAGGGCCGCATCGACCACGAGGAGTAGTTCTTGTTGCCGATCACGAGTTGCAGTGCCATGTGCATGTCCTCTGGCTGGCGCGGTGACGGTGCCGCACAGACCCGATGCTAGGGGCGCCGGCCGCACCGGACGATGCAGACGGTGCTGCTCAGTGATGCGCAACGCGCATCGGCCCGGCCCTGCGGTCGCAAGCGGGCTCGCTTGCGCACTTCGCTTGCACACTTCAGTCGCGGCCGGCCCCGGCGCGCAGCCGCTCCAGCTTCGCGCGGCCGTGTGCGTCGCCCAGATAGCCCGGGGCGATGGCTTCCAGCGCCGCCGGCGTGATGCCCAGCGCCTCCAGCCCGGGCAGGGTGCCGGTGGCGACATTGGGCACGCTCATCGAATCGACGTTGTCGCGCGACATCAGCGGTTCGCCCGGCAGGCATTCCATCACCAGCGCCTGCAGCCGGCCCACCGCCGCGGGCAGCGGAATCTGCCAGCGTTCGTGGCCCGACCATCGCCCGGCCAGCCGCACCAGCTGCGACAGCGTGTAGGTGCCGGGGCCGGCGCACTCAAAGGTCTGGCCGATGCTGTCGGGCCGGTCCAGCGCGCCCACGATGGCGCTGGCCACGTCCTCCACCCACACCGGCTGAAAGCGCGCCGCGCTGCCGGCCAGCGGCATCACCGGGGCCACCGACTGCAATTTCGCGAAGACGTTGAGGAAGCGGTCCTCGGCACCGAAGATGACCGAGGG
>JBBSCX010000339.1:0-4286 GCA_038249905.1 Burkholderiales bacterium | reverse complement strand
TGGTGCGTCCAGTAGGCCGCATAGAACTCCATCATCGTGAACTCGGGGTTGTGGCGGACGCTGATGCCTTCGTTGCGGAAGTTGCGGTTGATCTCGAACACGCGCTCGAAGCCGCCCACCAGCAGACGCTTCAGATAAAGCTCGGGGGCGATGCGCAGGAACATCTCCTGGTCCAGCGCGTTGTGGTGGGTGGTGAAGGGCCGTGCGTTGGCGCCACCCGGGATTGGGTGCAGCATCGGCGTCTCGACTTCCAGGAAACCGTGCTCGACCATGTAGCTGCGGATCGAGCTGACGGCCTTGCTGCGGGCCACGAAACGCTGGCGCGACGCGGCGTCGGTGGCCAGGTCGACATGGCGCTGGCGGTACTTCTGTTCCTGGTCGGTCATGCCGTGGAACTTGTCGGGCAGCGGGCGCAGGCTCTTCGTCAGCAGGCGAATCGTCGTCGCCTTCACCGACAACTCGCCCGTGCGGGTGCGGAAGAGCGTGCCCTCGCAGCCGACGATGTCGCCCAGGTCCCAGTGCTTGAACGCGGCCAGCACCTCGGCACCGACCTCGTCCTGCGTCACATACAGCTGGATGCGGCCCTCGGTGGGGCCGAAGCTGCCGTCCTGCAGTGTGGCGAAGCAGGCCTTGCCCATCACGCGCTTGAGCATCATGCGGCCGGCCACAGCCACCTTGATGGCTTGCGGCTCCAGTTCTTCGTTCGGCACCTGGCCGTGCTTGTGGTGAAGGTCGGCGGCGTGGTGGCGCGGCTTGAAGTTGTTGGGGAAGGCCACGCCGGCGGCGCGCAGGGCAGCGAGCTTCTCGCGCCGTTCGGCGATCAGACTGTTTTCGTCGGTGGGGGCGGTCGGCGCAGGCGTATTGGTGCTCATGACGGCAGCAAAATGGGTGGCCCGGGATTGTAGGAGCCGGGGTGTCGCGGGCCGGACCACGGGCCGGAGCTGCCCATGAGTGTCGACCCTGGTGCCGACCCTGGTGCCGACCCTGGCGCCGACCTGAGCGTGATCACCGTCAGTTTCAACGACGCACCCGGCCTGCAGCGCACCTTGCGTTCGCTGGCCGCGCTGGCGCACCGGCCGCGCGAGGTCATCGTCGTGGATGGCGGCACACCCGCCGCCTTGCTGGCCGGCGTGCCTCAGTGGGCCGACGGGCTGAGGCTGACGCTGGTGTCCGAGCCCGACCGAGGCATCTACGACGCCATGAACAAGGGTCTGGCGCGTGCCCGGGGCCGGCTGCTGCATTACTTGAACGGCGGCGACACGGTGCTCGGCGAGCCCTATGCCGCACTCAGCGGGCCTTGCCGCTTGCCCGTGACGATGCGAGACCCAGCGACCGGCCGGCAGTGGCAGGACACCGTCAAGCTCGCCGGTCTGGGCTACTGCCACCAGGGGCTGATCGTGCCCGCCGGGCACCGGCCCTATGACCTGCACTACCGGCTGTGTGCCGACCTCGACCTGCTGGCCGAATTGTTCCCGGCCGGTCTGCAGACCCTGCCGCTGGCGACGGGGGGTGGCGTCGATTACGCGCTGGGTGGGCTGTCGTCGCAGCGGCTGGCGCAGGTGCATGCGGAGTTGCGGCAGATCGCGCGACGGCGTCTCGGCTGGCGGCGTCGGTGGGTGGTGGAAGGACAGCTGGCGGCGAAGTCGCTGCTGCCCCGCGGCCTGCGCCGCGCCCTGCGCGCGGCCATCGGCTGATCTGCGCTGCAGGCTCAGTGCCCCAGCACCTGGGTGTAGAGCTCGAGGTGGCGCCGTGCCACCACCGGTGCGGCAAACGCCGCCTCGGCCTTGGCCCGTGCGGCCGCGCGCAAGGCGGCGCTGTGCGCGGGGTCCAGCACCCAGGCAATGCCGGCGGCCAGGTCGTCGGCGTCGAAGGCGCGCGCCAGCCAGCCGTTGCGACAGTGGTCCACCAGGTCGGGCAGGCCTCCCTGGTCGAAGGCCACCAGCGGCGTGCCGCAGGCCAGGGCCTCGAGAGCGGTGTTCGGCAGGTTGTCCTGCCGCGACGGGATCACGAAGGCGTCGGCCGCGGCATAGGCCAGACGCAATGTGGTGTCGTCGTGCAGCCGGCCCAGAAAATGCACCGGAAACCCCAGATCTGGCGGCTGGCGCGGCGCCGATTGGCCGAACACCGCCAGCGCCACCCCGGCCGGCGCCAGCCCCGGTTGCGCCTTCAGCCGGCCCAATGCGGTGGCCAGCAGGTCAAAGCCCTTGCGGCCATCGGCCGTGCCGCCGACCGCGCCGCCCAGTGCGCCGAACAGCAGCAGCGGGCCGGCGCGCGGCAGTCCGAGCAGGTCGCGCGCCAGCGGCGCCGCCAGCGGCTGGAAGCGCTGGGTGTCGATGGCGTTGGGCACCACCGCCACCGGCCAGTCGTGCAGCAATGCACTGGCACGCACCTGCTCGGCCATCCAGCGGCTGGGCGCGACCAGCTGCAGCGGCCGCGCCCAGGCGCGGCGCTTGCGCCGCCAGGTCCAGCGGTCGATGTCCACCAGCCCGGGCCCGGAAGTGCGCGGCGGGTAGCCCTCGCGCCAGCGCGCCCCTGGCGCATCGCCGGTGTAGTGCTCGGCGCCGCAGAAGGCCCACATGTCGTGCAGGGTCCAGACGACGGGGCGCGGCAGTCGGGCCAGGTCCCGCAGCGACATCGACTCGCCGCCGATCCAGTGCAGATGAACCAGGTCGATAGGGCCGTCGATGCCCCGGACCACACGCTCGGGCCAGCGCGAGGGCAGCAGGCTCAGCGAGTGGATGGCGCTGCCGCGCCGGCCGCCCAGCGCGCGCACCAGCGCATGGCCGGTCTGCGCGCGCAGCATCGCCATGGCTTCCTGACTGCGGCTGGCCGGGCCCGATACCGTCCAGTCGTCGGAGTCGCGCACCCGCACCAACATGCGTGAATCGACGCCGGCATGGCGCAGCGCCGTGTGCAGCCGGTGCGTGGCCCGCGCCGCGCCGCCGTCGATGTCGCCGAAGCTGAGGTGCGCGACGCGCGGCGCGCCGCTGTCGGTGCCGGTCATGGCAGCAGCCGGAACAGCCAGGGCCCGAGTCGCGAAGCCAGCGGGCCCGGCAGCGTCTCGATCAACCCGAAGCGCGCCTGCGAGCGCACTTCCACTGCCCGCGCCGCGGCCAGCGCAGCGGCGGCATCGCCAGGCGGCGCCCAGGCGTAGGCGCGGCCATGCGCCAGACGCCGGCCCGGGACCAGGCCGAGTGCGGCGCAGACGCGGTCCCAGGAGTGGCGCAAGTGGAACAGCTGCGGCAGGTGGCAGGCAATGAGGGGCCAGAAGCTGTTGGCGATGAGATAGCGGCCGCCGGGCTGCAGCGCCCCCAGCGTGTCGGCCAGCATCGCCACCGGGTCGCCGACATGCTCGAACACGTCGGTGGCCAGCATCAGGTCGTAGCGGCCCGCCAGCCGCGGCACGTAGTGCACGCGCCCAGCGGGATCAAGCCGCGCCACCAGCGACGGGTGCGGGTGGGGCTCGACGATGTGCACCTCGGCCGCAGGGCAGGCCTCGGCCACGGCGCGTGCCAGCGTGCCGCCGCCGCCGCCGATGTCGGCCACGCGCCGGGGCGCGCCTTCGGCCGCCCAGCGTGCAAACAAGCGCCGGTGTGCCAGGCTTTCTGCATCCTGCTCGATGTAGAGCGCGTTCAGCAGCCACACCGGATGGGCGTAGAAGCGGCCGATGCGCTCGTCCATCACCCGCGGGTCGCAACCCTGCATGGCCCAGGCCTCGTCCATCAGCGCCCACAGGCGCTCCATCGGCGGCCATCGCGGCGGCGCCCCCAGCGTCGCCTGCAGCCACAGCCGGTGCTCGGCCGGCAGGGCGGCCAGACCCGGTCGCCCGAGCGCAGGCGCGAGCAGGGCGTCGAAACCGGCGTCGAGACCGGCGTCGAGACCGGCGTCGAGACCGGCAACCTGACCGGCGTCGAGAGGCGCGTCGCTTGCGGCGTCCATGCGTTTTCGGCTCAGCGCGCCAGACCCATGGCACGCGCTGCGCGGCCGGCGGCACGCTGGGGCAGCGTCAGCAGCACGCGCGGAAAGCGCCAGGCCGCGCCGTCGAAGTGCAGGTCGAAGGTGCAGGCATCGGCCGCGGTATCGCGCTCCAGCCCGCTGGGATGCACCAGCGGGCCGAGCGGTGCGGCCACTGGTGTGCGGTGGCGGTCGCGCGCGTCCATGTGCGTGCCTGCATCGCCGGCGCCGATGTTGCTGACGAGGTTGGCGTTCGGCGTCACCGTCAGGCCGCCATGCCGCCAGACGCAAGCCGTCCACGGATAGGCCCAGGAGCTGGTCAGGCGACCGTC
>JBBSCX010000338.1:0-4288 GCA_038249905.1 Burkholderiales bacterium | reverse complement strand
TGGTAAGCTTCTAACCGTTGAGACGTCGGGCGCAGTCAGCGGCGGGGTCGGACAGTCCGACCCAAGGCCGCGGCGACGGCGATCTGCGACTGCAAGGCAAACCTGCATCTGGTGCCTGAGTCGCCATCCCAACGCGTTTCCTTCGCCTTGACGTCGCTTGTACGACGCCTCTCATGAGTTTCTCAGGCGCTTCCGCGCCGCGTTCGGTTCGGTTTGCCCGGTCGCAGTCCCTTTGGGGTACGGGTGTTGGGGTTCGCAAGGGCAAGGATTGGATGATTGCAGGATTGGACGATTGCAGGATAGGCTGGCCGCCAGCAATTGGCTGCCATGGCGTGGCACTGCGCAGGCATGCGGCAGCGCCGATTTGACCTGTCGATCAATGCGGGTGTTCGTGCTCGGGTGTGGCCGCTTCAGACTGTCTGCAGCCGGTCAGGATGCGCCGGCGAATGTCAGCAGACGCCGATACCTGACCTTGGCCTCTCTCCCGAACGGCTGGCTGTTGTACCTCGGAACCTGACCTTCGTTGGCGGCAGGGCCCGCGGGAGGTTCAGCCACTTGGCGACGAGGCTCAGCCAACGACTGCTCCGAGGATAGGCGCGTGATGTAGCGGCACAGCGTGCAGCGCAGGCACATCCCCATCCGGTACTCGGCCCAGTCGCGCTGTCCGACATGCGCTCGGCGCACGATGCTCTGTGTCTCATCGGCCGCTGCCAAACACTGCGCGACGCTAATCGCCCGCGGCCGGCACGGATTCCTTCAGCGCAAGGGCGGCGGCGCGCGCAGCCGTTCGCGTGCGATGGCCGCGTAAGGTCGCCAGCGCGCCAGGTCGGCTGGCACAGCCTGGACGTAGCGCGCCTCCGACGAACGGCCGCCGGCGCCGGCGCCCTCGAACGACAGCAGCGCGGCGCGGAAAGCGGCTGAATCGACGGCTTTCGCACCGGGTTCTGCAACCCAGCAGGGCGTCGGAATGGCGCCCAAGTCCACCAGCAATTGCAGGCCAGCGCCGGCGCCGTCAGGCAACTCGCGCAGCGCAGCCTTCGGCGCCAGCACCGCCTCAACCTCTCCTCGCCCCAGCGCCAGCACCGCCGCCCCCAGGTTGGGGTACGGCCGCATCGACAGCGACGCTTCCAGACCCTGCTCTGCTCGCCAGCGCTCTAGCCTCAAACTGGCCAGCGTCAGTGAATCGGCGGTGGCCACCCGTCGGCCGGCCAGCGCGCCAGGCGCGGACAGCGTTCGAAGGGTGTCAGCCGGCGCCCACAGCGCCAGCGGCGACTCCAGCGAGGAAAGCGCCAGCAGCTTGAAACCTGCGTCTTCAACCAGCATCAGGGCCAAGTGCACCGGTATCAAGGTGAAGGGCTGCTCGGGCTGGCGCGCAAGCTGCATCAGCGCACGGAAGTCGCGAGCACTGTAGAACTCGACGGGCCGGCCCAGGCGGGCCTGCAGGTGAAGGCGCAGCGGTTCGTACGACACGAGCAGCGAGCGCGGCGACAAGAACGGTGTCAGCCCCAGCCGCAGCGGCGCGGCACCGGTTGCGGGCGGCGCGGCGGCCGGCCCGGGTTGTGCTTGCAGCAGCGTCGGCGCCAGCCCAGCACATGCCAGCGCTGCGACCCATCGCCGCCGGCCGGCTGTGGGGTGCGGGCATCGCGGCGGCTTCATGGAGGCACATCTTCCAGCGATTGCACCGCCTCGTCCAGCCAGGCCAGAAACTGCGACACGTTCAGGGGCTTGGTGAAGTAGCGGTCGAACCCCGCCGCCAGCCCGCGGGCGCGATCGGCAGCCATGGCGTTGGCGCTCAAGGCAACGATGGGCTGGCCGCGCAATGCCGGCAGCGCACGCATCCGCCGGCACAGCTCGTAGCCGTCCATGCCGGGCAGCGACACGTCCACGACCACCAGGTCGGGGCGCTGCGCCGTGGCCAGGGCCAGCCCGCGCGGGCCGTCTGCAGCCACCAGCAGACGCACGCGCGGCCGCAGGCGCAGTACCTCGGTCAACAGGTCCTGGTTGGCGACGTTGTCCTCGACGTACAGCAGCGTCCAGCGCGCCGCCACGTCGGCGGCCGCTGCCATGTCGGCCGTGGGCTGCGGCGGCGGTGGCGCCAGGGCAGCGCGGCGCAGCGTGACGCGGAAGGTCGACCCGCTGCCGACCACCGAATCGAGATCCAGCCGCCCCTGCATCAGTTCGACCAGCCGCCGCGTGATCACCAGCCCGATACCCGTGCCCTGCACCGTGCCGCGCTCGGCGCCCAGCCGGTTGAAGGGCTCGTACAGCGACGCCTGCTGTTCGGCCGACAAGCCCGGGCCAGTGTCCGACACCTCGACGATCACCTGCCCCGACATGGCCCGCACATGCAGCCGCACGCGGCCGCCTGGCCGGTTGTACTTGCAGGCGTTGGACAGCAGGTTCACCAGCACCTGCCGCAGGCGGGTCGCGTCGCCCAGGATGGCCAGCGCCGGGTCGACTTCATCGGCCTGCAGGCTCAGCTGCGCACTGCGCGCTGCGCCCTCGACCATGCGCAGGCACTCTGACACCAGCGGTGCGATCTGCACCGCGTCGCTGGAGATGACCAGCGAGCCCGACTCGATGCGCGACAGGTCGAGCACGTCGTTGATCAGCTGCAGCAGGTGCCAGCCCGCGGTCTCGATGTGGCCCAGTTGCTCATCGGCCGAGGGCGGCAAGCCGCGTTCGCCCATCCGCAACACCTGCGAGAAACCGAGGATCGCGTTCAGCGGCGTGCGCAACTCGTGACTGATGCTGGACAGGAAATCGGTCTTCGCGCGATTGGCGTGCTCTGCTGCATCGCGCGCTGCGGCCAGCTCGGTCGTGCGTTCAGAAACGCGGCGCTCAAGCTGCTCGTTGGTCAGCAGCAGCGAGCGCTCAGCCTCGATGAGCGTGGTCACGTCGCTGAAGCAGGTCACCGTCGCGTGCGGCAGGTCGGCCCCTGGCGCCTGCAGCGGCTGCGAGTTGATCGATAGCCAGACCTGGCTGCCGTCGGGCCGATGCACGGCCATCAGCACATCACGCACCGGCCGCCCTGTGCGCAGGGCTATCACCGAAGGATGCCGAGAAAAGTCAAAGGGCGTGCCGTCTGGCGCGTTGGCATGCCAGCGCGGGTCCATCGAGTCGGACCCCAGCAGCTGCCCGCGGGTCAGTCCCAACGTCTGGCAGGCGGCGTCGTTGCACTCCAGCACCTTGTCGCTTGCGTCCTGGAAAACCACGCCCTCGCTCATCGAGTCAATCAGCTGCCGCTGGCGCAGTTCGGAATCTCGCAGGGCACCGATGCGTTGCTGCAGCGCCTGCGACATGCGGTTGAATGACAGCGCCAGCCGCGCTGGTTCGTCGCTGCCCTGCACAGGCAGGGTCTCGGCCATGCCACCGCCAGCCAGCCGGTCGACGGCATCGGTCAGCACCTGCAGCCTGCGCGTCAGCAGGCGGGCCAGCAACCAACTGGCCAGCACCGCGGCGACCAGGCCCAGCAGCGTCACCGCCAACACGCCCAACGCCGCCTGACGCTGCGCGGCAAGCAGCGGCTTTTCCGACACGCCGAAACGGAAGCCGCCCAGGCGACGCTGATCCAGAACCACGTCACCCTCGAAGTGAAAGACGCCGTCGACAGCGCGCAGAGACCGGGCCGGACCCGACGGTGCAGCAGGCTGGGGCGTCGAAGTGCCTGCTGGTACGCCGGCGCGGGCAAACAACTCGCCGGCACTGTTGCGGACCTCGAGGTAGACCATCGAACCATCAGCCACCATGTCGCCCAGCAGATCGGCGGCGCTGGCTGCGTCACGTTGCACCAGCAGCGGGGCGATGGTGCTGGACAGCAGGTGCCCCTCACGCTTCGCAGCTTGCGACAACTCGGATTGCAGCGCATTGCCAACGAGGTGCAGCACGGCAAGCAGCGTGGCGGCAGCCACGCTGACGTAGACAAGCAAGGTCGATATCAGGAATCGGAAGCGTAGGGACTGCACGGGTGTGATGCTAGTGCGATGAGCCGGCTCGAATCGATAGGCGCGATGTTGGCAGACCGTGCGCAGGGGCACGGCACCTGGCAGTCGCCCAGCAGCCTATGGAGTGACAGAAGTCGCATCCGGCCTGTCCAATTCCACACGCCCCGCGAGCGGCAGAACCTCAGCGGCTTGCGGCTCATGCGCCACCACACCAGCCCAAGCACAGAGGATAGGGTTTTCAAACACCCTTTTTCCGTCCCGAGTGCCCCCCGGCGAGGCGCTCGATCAAGGCGCTCGATCACCCACTGACCCGGTCCTTCGGTCTAGCTGGCGCACTTTGAGTC
>JBBSCX010000337.1:0-4293 GCA_038249905.1 Burkholderiales bacterium | reverse complement strand
TTTGTTGATTCGGTGCGAGGCTGCACGGGCGCCGGCGCGACTACCCGCGCGCGTCGAACTGCAGGATGGCGCTGGCCATGCGGTCCAGCGGCAGCACTTGGTCGACCGCGCCGAGCTTGATGGCTTCCTTGGGCATGCCGAAGACCACGCAGCTGGCCTCGTCCTGTGCCAATGTGCGGGCGCCACCGTCGTGCAACTGTTTCATGCCGCGCGCGCCGTCGTCGCCCATGCCGGTGAGCATGACCGCCAGCACGTCGCCGCCGGTGCATTCGGCCACGCTGCGGAACAGCACGTCGACACTGGGCTTGTGGCGGTTGACCGGCGGGCCGTCGGCCACCACCGCGAAGTACTGGCCACCGCCTTTGCGCAACTGCATGTGCTTGCCACCCGGGGCGATCAGCACCACGCCGCGTTCGAGCCGGTCACCGTCCTTGGCCTCGCGCACGTTCACCGCGCAGATGCCGTTCAGCCGCTGCGCGTACATGGCAGTGAACTTTTCAGGCATGTGCTGCACGATGGCGATGCCCGGGCTGTCGGCCGGCAGCGCCGTGAGGATCGATTCCAGCGCCTGGCATCCGCCGGTCGAACTGCCGATGACCACCGGCTTGTTGACCGACAGCGCGTGCAAGCTGGATGTGGCCGGGCGCTGCGGCGCGGGCCGCGCGCCTGCAGCGGCGGCGGGGGCCGCACGCGCGGCCATGCTGGCGCGCGGCCGCGAGCGCGCCGCCGACTTCAAGGTCGTGACCAGTTCGCGCCGCGATTCCTCGAGAAATTGCTTCAACCCCAGCCGCGGCTTGGACACCACGGCCACGGCGCCGGCCGCCAGCGCCTCGAGCGCCATCTGGCTGCCGCCAGTGGTCAGCGTGGAGCAGATCACCGTCGGGATCGGCGCCGTCTCCATGATCTGGCGCAGGAAGGTCAGCCCGTCCATGCCCGGCATCTCGATGTCCAGCAGCAATACATCGGGCGGCGTCTTGCGGATCACCGGGCCGGCGATCAAGGGGTTGGGCGCACTGCCCATCAATTCGATTTCGGGGTCGCCCTGCAGCAGATGGGCCACCGTCTGCCGCACCACGGCGGAATCGTCCACCACATAAACCTTGATCGCCATGTTGTCCCCGAAGGTCTGCGTTCAGACCGCCACGGCCGTGACCTGCGGGGCGTCTGGCCCCACGGTCCAGCTCAGGCGGCGGTAGGTGTTGCCGCCCAGGTCCTGGTGCAGCACGCGCACGCCGTCCAGCGCCAGCGCCTGCAGGGTCCAGCGGGCGTTGTTGGCGCCGACATGCGCGCCACTGAAAAGCCCAGGAAACATGTTGCCGCCGCCGTAGACATAGGCCTCGCACAGTTGCGGCGCGATGCCGCGCTCGCGCAGCATCTCGTACATCAGGTCCAGCGCCACGTCGCCCCAGGCGCTGTCGCGCGGTGTGCTGCTGCCGCCGCTCGTCGAATGCACGATGTGGCACATCGCGCCCACCGTTCGTCGCGGGTCGGTCAGCACCACGGAGACGCATGAACCGAGCAGCGTCTCGAAGCGGTCGCCGCGCACACCGCAGGCCAAGCCGCCGGGGTGCAAGGTGTGCCGCGTGGCGCCGAATTCGGTCAGCTGCGGAGCGAGCGGCAGGGCAATCGGGCCACTCATCGTCGAATTCATGTCTTCCGGAACACGCCCGGTGCCAGCGTCTTGATGGGCGTCGTGCACGCCACGCGCCCTTCGGCGGTGCCGATGAAGAACAAGCCGCCCGGGCGCAACTGGGTCAGCACGCGGTCGACCACCTCGACCTTGGTCTTGGCATCGAAGTAGATCAGCACATTGCGCAGGAAGACGACGTCGAACGGGCCCAGGTCCTGGATGTCCTGACACAGGTTGAGCTGGCCAAAGCTGACGCGAGCGCGGAGCTTGTCCTGGATCTGCACCATGCCGGCCGACGCGCCGTCGCCGCGCAGGCAGTAACGTTTGAGCCGCTCGGGCGTGACGTTGCGCAGCCGGTCCTCGGGGTAGGTTGCCTCGCTGGCGCTGCGCAGCACGCGGTCGCTGATGTCGGTGCCCAGGATGCGCCAGTCGTTGCCGATGCGGCCCTGCTGTGCCATGTCAGCGAGCAGCATGGCGGTGGTGAAGGCTTCGTCGCCGAACGACGAGGCCGCGCTCCATACCGACAATGTGCGCGGCTTGGTACGCGCCAGCTCTTGCTCGAGCAGGTCGTAATGCGCCGGCTCACGGAAAAAGTAGGTCTCGTTGGTGGTCAGCAGGTCGATCGCCATCTGGAACTCGCCACCATCGCTCGGGCCGCCAATCAGCGCCAGATAGTCCTCGAAGCCGTCGATGCCCAGGCGCTGGATGCGTGGTGCCAACCGCGACGAGACCAGGGACTTTTTGCTGTCGTTGAATGACAGCCCGATGCTGTCGTACATCAGCGATGTGATCTTGCGGTAGGTGTCGTCGCGCAGTGCTTCCATCTCAGTACCGCCCGGCCGTTCCGAAGGTAATGAGCGCCCCCCTGGGGGGCAGCGAACGAAGTGAGCGTGGGGGTTTCATTTCAGCCCTGGGGTTGGGTCGACGCAGGCCGGGTGGGCCGCGTCCAGAGGTACAGCGCGACCAGCGTGCAACAGGCCAGCGGGATCCAGGCCACCGCGGGTTTGAGCGCGTAGAACGCCCAGACGCAACTGATCGACATCGACAGCGTGGCCAGCCACTTGGCGCGCAGCGGCACAGCGCGGCTGCTGCGCCAGTCGCGCACCAGCGGGCCGATGCGCGGGTGCGCCATCAGCCAGGCTTCCCAGCGCCGGCTGCCGCGTGCGAAACAATAAGCCGCCAGACCGTAACAGTCGACTGTGGGCACCAGCGGCAAGACGATGCCGATGGTGCCGATCAACATGCAGAACACGCCAGCGGCGAGCCAGACGCCGCGCAGCGAAGCGCTGCCCGTGCTGCTTTCCACCACCGATGCCGGGGCCATGTTCGTGATGCGCGCCATGCTGTTCACCGGGGCCGCGTTCATGCCGCGACAGCGTCTTGCGCCGCCTCGCACAACTGCGCCATCTCGCCTACATCGAACGCCTTGTCAGGCTCAAGAATGATGACGAAGCGCGTACCGACCTTGCCCATGCCCTGGATGAAGTCGCGCCGCACCGCGCTGCCGAAGTTGGGTGGCGGCTCGATCTGCTCGGGCGTGATGTCGATCACCTCGCTGACGGCGTCGACCAGCAGCCCGAGTTCGACCCGTTCGCCATCGCGGATGGCGTCGAAGATCACGATGCACGTCTTTTTGCCGACGGTGGCCCGCGGCCGGCCGAAGCGCGACTGCAGGTCGATCACCGGCACCACCGCACCGCGCAGGTTGATGACCCCGCGCACAAAGCCCGGCATCAGCGGCACCGTGGTCATCGGCCCGACCTGGATGATCTCGCGCACGGTGCGGATGTCCATCGCGAACACCTCCTCGCCGAGAGTGAAGGTCAGGAACTGGGCCGGCACATCGACCGCCGCTGCATTCACCGCCAATGCCCGGGCCGTGGCGACATTTTTTGGGTTTGCCATGGCGCCACCTCAATAAGGACGGAAATTACCGTTCGTGCCGGTGGCCGCGACCCGGGGCGCAGCCGCGACAGGCTTGTTGCCCGCTCGCATGGGCGAGTTGCCGCTGCGGCGCTCGGCAGCCGCACTGGCGGCGGGTTTGGCCTTGCGCGTCGGTTCGCCTCCGCCGAGGTTGAAGAAGGCCACCGACTGCTGCAACTGCTCGGCCTGGCCGGACAGTTCCTCGGAGGTCGCCGCCAGCTCTTCTGAGGCCGACGCGTTCTGCTGCGTGGCCTTGCTCAACTGGCCCATCGCGCCGCCGATCTGCGTGACCGACTGGCTCTGTTCGCTCGAGGCCGCGGCGATCTCCTGCACCAATTCGGAGGTCTTCTGGATCGAAGGCACGATTTCGTCGAGCAATTTGCCGGCGCGTTCGGCCGTGCTGACACTGTTGCCGGCCAGGTCGCCAATTTCCTTGGCCGCTTCCTGGCTGCGCTCGGCCAGCTTGCGCACTTCGGCGGCCACCACCGCAAAGCCCTTGCCGTGCTCGCCGGCCCGCGCCGCTTCAATGGCGGCATTGAGCGCCAGCAGGTTGGTCTGGTAGGCGATGTCGTCGACGATGCTGATCTTCTGCGCGATCTGCTTCATCGCGCTGACCGTCTGCGTCACCGCTGCGCCGCCTTCACCGGCTTCCTTGCTGGCCTTGGTGGCCATGCCGTCGGTGACCTTGGCGTTGTCGCTGTTCTGCGAGATCGACGCCGAGATCAGGTCGATCGACGCGG
>JBBSCX010000336.1:0-4356 GCA_038249905.1 Burkholderiales bacterium | reverse complement strand
CGCCACCGAGGTGGCGCCGCTGCTGGTGGCCTGCTGGTAGGGGATCTCTTCGCCCTGCTCGATGCGCGCCTTGGTCTGGTCGGCCGTGATCACGCGCGGGCTGCTGACGATGTTGCCCTTGCCCTCGGATTCCAGCGCCGAAAGTTCCAGGTTCAGGAAGCGGTTGGCACTGGCGCTGAACAGGCTCAGCGCAAACGTGGCGGCCGCCGCACTGCCCAGCGAACTGGTGTTCGCCGGCAGATTGACGAACTGGTTGTTGGTGAAAGCGGCTGGCGCGCCGTCTTGCAGCGTGGCGTTGCCGATGCCGGCGTAGTTGCCGCCGATGGCCAAGCGGTTGCCGCCGCCGACGCTGTAACCCGGCGTGCCGCCGCGCACCCCGCGCAGATCGGCTCCCCCCAACTTCACCCCCAGGGCACGGCCGAAGCTGTCGTCGGCTTCGACGATGCGGGCCTCGATCAGCACCTGGCGCACGGGGATGTCGATCTTGGCGATCATCTGCTGGATCTCTTCGAGCTTGCTCGGGATGTCGCTGACGAAGAGCTGATTGGTGCGGCTCTCGAAGATCACGCTGCCGCGTGGCGACAGCAGGCGCCCGGACTGGTTGCCGCCCGTGCCGCCGCCACCGCCGCCGCCGCCCAGGGCCTGGCCTGTCAGGCCGCGGGCCACTTCTTCGGCCTTGGTGTAGTTGAGCTGGAAACTCTGGGTGCGCAGCGGCTCGAGTTCGGCCAGCTTCTTCTGCGCTTCCAGTTCCACCTGTTCCTTGGCTGCCAGTTCGTCCTTGGGCGCAATCCACAGCACGTTGCCGCTCTTGCGCACCCCCAGACCCTTGGCCTGCAGGATGACGTCCAGCGCCTGGTCCCAGGGCACGTCCTTCAGCCGCAGCGTGACGGTGCCGGTGACGGTGTCGCTGGTAACGACGTTGAAGTTGGTGAAGTCGGCGATCACCTGCAGCAGCGCCCGCACCTCGATGTTCTGGAAGTTCAGGCTCAGCTTCTCGCCCTGGAAGCCCTGGCCCTGCACCAGCTTGTTGGGGTCGACCTTCAGCGGCCGCACCTCCAGCACGAACTGGTTGTCGCTCTGGTAGGCGCTGTGTTCCCAGCTGCCCGTGGGCTCGACCACCATGCGCACGTTGTCGCCACTCTGGAAGGTGGTCACGGTGCGCACCGGGGTGCCGAAGTCGGTCACGTCCAGGCGCCGTCGCAATTGCTCGGTCAGGGTCGTGCGCATGAATTCCACCACCAGGGTCTGGCCCTGCTGGCGGATGTCCACGCCCACCTGGGCGCTGGGCAGGCTGACGATGACCCGCCCGGTGCCGTCGGTGCCGCGGCGGAAGTCGATGTCGCGCAGGCCCTGCGGGCTGGTCACCTGCTGCGCGGCCGGGAAGGTGGGGGCGCGCCCGGCGGCGGCCGGTGCGGCAGCGATACTGTCGCCCACGTCCAGCACCAGCAGCAGCGACTTGCCCTGCAACTGCGCGCGGTAGCCCGAGGCCTGTTTCAGGTTCAGCACCAGGCGCGTGCGCTCGCCGGCCTGGGCGATGTTGACCGAGCGCAGGTTGCCCTGGTTGATCTCGACACTGTTGCGGCCGATGGCGTTGCCCACGCCGGGCAGGTCGATCGCGATGCGCGGTGGCGATTGCACCGAAAAGCCCGCGGGCACCGCCGTCAGCGCTTGGCTGAGCTCGATGCGCACGACCTCGGTGCCGGCCTGCTGGCTGCTGGTGATGGACTGGATCGTGTTCTGGGCCCGGGCCGTGGCGGGTGCCAGCAGCGTCGTCGCGACGGCGGCCAGAAGGGCCAGATGGACCAGGCCGGCGGCGCCTTGGCCGGCGCGGACGGCCAGGCCGGCAACTGCGTGGCGCCAGTGGGTCATGTTGGGTGTCTCCAAATTCGTTCTCATCGGCTCAACGCGTCCTGTCCTGCAATTGCAGCGCCGCGGCGCGCTCTGTCCATTCGCCGGCCGCGTCCTGCACGATCTCGCGCAGCGTGACCTCGGTTTCGCCGACGCGGGTGATGCGGCCATAGTTCTGTCCCAGGTAGTCGCCCACCTTGACCTGATAGAGCAGGTTGTCCACCCGCACCAGCGCAAAAGGCCGGCCGTCGCGGTTGACGCTGCCGACCATGCCCATGCTGTCCAGCGGATAGGCCTCCAGCGGTTCCTTGCGCCGGTTCAGTTCGCTGGACAACAGTGAATTCGGCTGCCGCGCCTCTTGCTTGAGGGCAACGCTGAGCTTCTGGTTGCTGAAGGGGTCCACCGCCAGGGCGCCGGTATAGGCCTCGGGGTCGAACTTCTTCGGCGCCTGCAGCGGTTCGACGCGCGGCTTGACTTCACGCCGTTGCTGGTCCATCCAGCCCTGCAGTTCGTCCTGGGGGTCGCTGCAGCCGGACAGCAGCACACTGGCGACAAGGCAGGCGACGACGGCAGCCGGGCGCAGCCTGCGCGGGTGGCCGCGGGTCCCGATGGGGGCGGTGTGCATGGGCTTCACTTCTTCGCCGCCGCGGCCTTCTTGGCCTGCTGTTGTGCGGCGACCTCGGTCGGGTCGAGATAGCGGTAGGTGCGGGCCGTGGCCTCCATCGCCAGCAGCCCGGTGCCGCTGGTGTCGCGCGCCTGGGGCGGGGTGATGGTCAGGTCCTGCAGTGTGACGATGCGCGAGAGGTTGGCGACGTCGGCCGCGAAAGCGCCGATGTCGTGGTAGCGGCCGCTGACGCGGATGGCGATCGGCAATTCGGCGTAGTAGTCCTTGATCGCCACCTGGCCGGGGCGGAACAATTCGAACTGCAGACCCCGCCCCAGGCCCGCCTGGTTGATGTCGGACAACAGCGCGTCCATCTCGGCCTTGCCAGGCAATTGCTTCTCGAGCTGGGTCACGTACTCCTCGACCTGCAGTTTCTGCTTGCGCAACTCGCTCAGGTTGACGGCCTGCGCCAGGCGGTTGCGATAGCTGTCCTTCAGCTGCGGTTCGCGGTCGCGTTCGGCGTTCAGCTCGTCGCTGGCACCGGTCAGCAGCACGAACCAGCCGGCCACCACCACCGCCAGCAGCGCGCCGGCAAAGGAGGCGACCTTGGGCAGTGCCGGCCACTGGCCTGGTTCGCGCGTGTTGAGGTTGCGGAACTGCGCCGCCGCCTGGTCGAACAGGGTGGTGACGTCGAAGTTGACGGTGGGCGACCGGGTCGCGGTGCTGGATGCAGTGTTGCGGGCCATGTTGCGCTCAGGTGGCCTTGGCGGGCGGGGGGGGCTGGCCGGATGTGGCCGCCCCGGGCACTGCGTTGGCCGGGCTCGCCGGTGCGGCAGAAGGTGGGCGCTTGATCGACACGCGCATCGAGAACTCGAACAGCCGACGCTGTTCGCGGTTGGCGGTCGTCACCTGGGTGGCCTTGATCTCCACCAGTTCGGGACGTTCCAGCCACTCGGAGTTGTACAGGGTGTTGCGCAGAAATTCCGACACCCGTTCGTTGGTCTGCGCCACGCCGCTGACCGAGACCACCAGCCCGTTCTGGCGGATGGTGGTCAGATAGACGCCTTCTGGCGTCTGCTTGACGAGTTCGTCCAGCAGGTGCACGGGCGTGTTGCGGTCGGTCTGCAGGTCTTCGACGGCGCGCTGGCGGGCCTTCAGGGCCTCGATTTCGCCGCGCAGCGTGGCGATGTCCTTGATCTGCGTGTCCAGGCGCGTGATTTCGGCCTGCAAGAAGGTGTTGCGCGCCTGTTGAGCCGCGGTCATCTGCTGCAGCACGGTGTACCAGACGCCCGTCGCTACCAGACCGGCAACGGCACTGGCCCCCAGGCCGGCGAAGAAGGCGCGCTTGCGCTGCTTGCGCCGCTCCTCGCGGTGCGGCAGCAGGTTGATCAGGATCACGGCTGGAACCTCCGCATCGCCAGACCGCAGGCCGTCAGGTAGGACGGGGCTTCACGCCGCACCCGCGCCTCGCGCACGCTGGAACCGAGTTGCATCTGGTCGAAGGGGTTGACGACGCTGGCGGCAAAGCCGGTCAGGTCAGTGACCCGGTCCTTCAGACCCGGCAAGGTGGCCGTGCCGCCGGCCAGCATCACATAATGCACCTTGTGATGCGGCGTGCTGGTGAAGAAGTACTGCAGCGCGCGGCCGATCTCCTGGCTCAGGCTGTCGACGAAAGGCGCCAGGATGGCCGCGTCGTAGTCCTCGGGCAGGTCGCCGCTGAGCTTCTTGGCCTCGGCCTCTTCGAAGCTGAAGCCGTACTGGCGGCTGATCAGTTGTGTCAACTGGCTGCCACCGAAGGCCTGGTCACGGTCGTAGAGCAGTTCTTCGTCGCGCAGCACCTTCAAGCTGGTGGTGTCGGCACCGATCTCGAACAGCGCCACCAGCGCGTCGCGGCCTTCGCCGGG
>JBBSCX010000335.1:0-4385 GCA_038249905.1 Burkholderiales bacterium | reverse complement strand
GTAGGTGCCACGGCCCAGCGCCTTGGCCGAATACATGGCCATGTCGGTGCGCTTGACCAGGTCGTCGAGGTCGACGTCCTCGTGCGGGTACAGCGAGATGCCGATGCTGGCCGAGACCACCACGTCCTCGGCTTCGGGCGTGCCGGCGCGCAAACGGTAGGGCGTGCGCAGCGCCTCCAGCAGGCGCAGGGCGATCATGCGTGCGTCCTCGGCCCCGCCGATGCCCTCGGCAATGATCGTGAACTCGTCGCCACCCAGGCGCGACAGCGTGCAAGGCTCGGCGTCGACCATGCGCAGCAGGGAGTCGACATCGCGCAGCGAGCGGCTCAGCACGACGGCCACATGTCGCAGCAGTTCGTCACCGGCTTCATGGCCCAGGCCGTCGTTGACGACCTTGAAGTGGTCCAGGTCCAGGAACATCAGCGCCAGCGGACGGCCCGAACGCTGCGCCCGCGCCATGGCCTGCGCCAGTCGGTCGCGGAACAGGCTGCGGTTGGGCAGTTGGGTCAGGCGGTCCAGCGTGGCCAGGCGCGTCAGGTGTTCCCGCGCCTTGCGCTTGTCGCTGTGGTCGCGCAGGGCGATCAGCCACTGCTCATGCGGGTCGCGGCGGAGCGTGCGCGCGGGCTCTTCCGGCAACGCAGCGGCAATGCCGGCCCAGGGCAGCGTCGTGATGTGCAGCGCCACCGGCCGCGGCTCTGGGCCGCCGATGTGCAGTTCGGCCTCGCCGTTGTGCAGCGTGCCGGAGGTGGGGCTGGCGGCGAGAGTGGCCGCCGGGGTACCCGCGGGGAGGGCCACGACGGAGGCAGCAGGCTGCTTGACCCAATGCGACAGCGACCGCCCAATCATCTTGGCCGGCACTTGGTTGAACAGCCCGGCCGCGGCGGTGTTGGCCGCGACCACGGTACCGGCACGGTCGCACACCACCAGCGGCATGCCGGCATGCTCGAACAGGGCCTGGAAACGCTGCTCGGCCGCCTCACGCGGCAGCCACAAGCTGGCGGCGCAGCGGGTGACCATCCACTGGGTGACCCGTTCACACAGAACCGCGGTCCAGGACGGCGCTGGCGCAGCATCGCGGTCGGGGGCAGCAGGGGCTTGGGGGGGACGGGTCACGGTGGGAGCGGTTCGGGTGCGGGCTTGAAGTCATATCGGCCCGCGTCGCAGCAACCTGAACACCGCCGAATGGCCGTCACCCCCACACCGGCGCTGCGCCTCACAGGCTGGCGTGACATTACGCACGTGAAATCGCACACGGCGCGGCGGCCTAAACTGGACGGGCCATGGAAATCTTCGACTACGACCAAATCCTGCTGCTGCCCCGCCAGTGCCGCGTCGACAGCCGCGGTGAGTGCGACCCTTCGACCGCCTTCGGCCCGCGCCGCTTCGTGCTGCCGGTGGTGCCGGCCAACATGAAGACGGTGATCGACGCACCGATCGCCGAGATGCTGGCCGCCAGCGGCCACTTCTATGTCATGCACCGCTTCGATCTCGACAGCGTGGCGTTTGCGCAGCGCATGCGCACGCTGGGGCTGATGGTGTCGATCAGCTCGGGCGTGAAGCCGGCCGACCACGCCACCATCGACCGCCTGGCTTCATCGGGTCTGGGCGCCGACTACGTCACCATCGACATCGCCCACGGCCATGCCGACAGCGTGCGCCGCACCATCGAGCACATCAAGACGCGCCTGCCCGAGGCCTTTGTCATCGCCGGCAATGTGGCCACGCCCGAGGCGGTGATCGATCTCGAAAACTGGGGCGCCGACGCCACCAAGGTCGGCGTCGGCCCGGGCAAGGTCTGCATCACGCGGCTGAAGACCGGCTTCGGCACCGGCGGCTGGCAGTTGTCGGCGCTGAAGTGGTGTGCGCGGGTGGCGAGCAAGCCCATCGTCGCCGACGGCGGCATCCGCCATCACGGCGACATCGCCAAGAGCATCCGCTTCGGTGCGGCGATGGTGATGGTGGGTTCGCTCTTCGCCGGACATGAAGAAAGCCCGGGGCAGACCGTGGAGGTCGATGGCCGCCGCTTCAAGGAGTATTACGGCAGCGCCAGCGACTTCAACAAGGGCGAGTACCGACATGTCGAGGGCAAGCGCATCCTCGAACCCATCAAGGGCCACTTGGTCGACACGCTGCGCGAGATGCGCGAGGACGTGCAGAGCAGCATCAGCTACGCCGGCGGGCGCGTGCTGGCCGACCTGAAGAAGGTCAACTACGTCGTGCTGGGCGGCGAGAACGCGGGCGAGCACCTGTTCATGTGAGGCCTGGGCGCGGCGGGCGCGCGCGGTCGGTCATTGCCGCCATGCACTGTCGCCCGTTCACTGCCGCCCGTTCATTGCTGCCCGTTCATTGCCGCCCGTTTACTGCCGCCCGTTTACTGCCGCCGTTCACTGCCGCCGTTCAGCGCGGCAGCATGCCCCCGCCTTCACCCGGCACCGCGGCGCGGCGCATGGCGGCGCGCGCACTGCCGGTGCCCGGCAGGGCCGAAGGCAGCGCAGACGGCAAAGGCGAGGCCCGGCAGACCCCCGTGTCGATGCGCTGCAAGGCGGTGGCCAACAGCGGTTCGCTGGCGCTGCCCAGGGGCTGGCTGAAGTCCTCGGCCACTTCGCAGGTGGCGGGCAGTCCGTCGAAATAGCGCCCCTCGCCGCGCGCGTTGACGCCTTCGAAATTGATGACGCTGTAGGTTCGTTCGCATTGCGTCACGGGGTTCGAGCCCACCGGCTTGCCGCAGGTGGTGTCGCCCACTGTGATGACCTCGATGCCGGCACCCCGCAGGCCGTTGATCACCTGCTCGCTGGCCGAGCAGGTGCGCGCCCCGGTCAACACGGTGACCCGCGGCAGGCTCAGCGCCGAGCCGAAGGTGCTGAAGCCGAAGCGGCGGTCATCGGCCGCGGCGCGCTGGGCGTTGTGGCGCAGCACCGTGTAGTCCAGCCCCGCGCCACGCGTGCCGGCCGCATAGCTGGCCAGCCAGCCCCCCACCGACACCAACCCGCCACCGTTGTAGCGCAGGTCCAGCACCAGGTCCTGCACGCCGTCGGCACGGAAGCGGGCGAAGGTCGTGGCCAGTGCCGTCTGCGACTGCGAGATCATGTCCTTCATCACGAGGTAGCCCACACGCCTGCCCTCGGCGGTGTTCAGCACCAGGTGCAATGGCACCGGGCTGAGCCGGAACACGGCCGATGTCAGTGTCACCGTGCGCTCGATGCCGTCGCGATCGCGCAGGCGCAATACCAATTGCTGGCCATCGCTGGCCGCGGTCAGGGGGCTGAAGTCGTCGGCGGCGATGATGTCGGCGGCGCTGCGGCCGTTCAAGGACAACACCTCGTCGCCACGGCGCACGCCGGCCAGGCCGGCCGGCGAAAGCGGTTCGACCAAGCGCACAAACAGCGGCCGCTCGGGCTGGCCCAGCACCTCCAGTCCGGCCACCGACACGCCGTAGCCCAGCGATTCGCCTTCGCCATAGAAGCGCGCAAAGCTCTCTGCCGCCTGGCTGCCGCTGAAGCGGTCTGGCGCCGGGAAGGCCGGGTCGTTGCCGGTGTACAGGCGTGCGGCCAATAAGTCGTCGGCGGTGGCGAAGGGCGCAGGGTCGGGCCGTGGGGCCTGGGCCGACCAGAAGTAGTAGGTGTCCAGGTAGTCGCCCAGCCAGCGCTTCTGCTCTGAAGCACTGCAGTTGGCCGGGGCGGCCACGGCCGGGCCGGTGCTGGCGCCGTCGCCGCCGCCGCAAGCGGCCAGGGCCAGCAGCACGACGGCGGCGGCACCCCCGCCTGCGAAGCGGGTCAGACACGGTTCAGTGCGGCGTGTCCCAACGGTTGTCTCAGCCATGGCGGCAAGGTACCACGACCTAGAATCGCGCCCCTGTCTGCAGACGTGACAAGACCCTCATGCCCGAGCTCGCCAAGTCCTTTGAACCCGCCGCCATCGAGGCCCGCTGGGGCCCGCTGTGGGCAGCCGCAGGGGCCCATGCGCCGACGCTGGACAGCGCCCGGCCGTCGTTCTGCATCCAGCTGCCACCGCCAAACGTGACGGGCACATTGCACATGGGGCATGCGTTCAACCAGACGATCATGGACGCGCTGACGCGCTATCACCGCATGCGCGGCTGGAACACGATGTGGGTGCCGGGGACCGACCACGCGGGCATCGCCACGCAGATCGTGGTCGAGCGCCAACTGCAGGACAACGGCCTGTCGCGCCACGACCTGGGGCGCAAGAACTTCGTCGCCCAGGTCTGGGACTGGAAGGCCACGAGCGGCGCCACCATCACGAACCAGATGCGCCGCATGGGCGACAGCGTGGACTGGTCGCGCGAATACTTCACGATGGACGCGAAGCTCTCGGCCACCGTCACAGAAACCTTCGTGCGCCTGTTCGACGAAGGTCTGATCTAC
>JBBSCX010000334.1:0-4412 GCA_038249905.1 Burkholderiales bacterium | reverse complement strand
GCGCGTCGCTGGCCAGCAGGCCCACCAGGTACAGGGCGATGAACTTGGGCGTGCCGATGGCGCGCTCGAGCCCGAAGCCGAAGGCCCAGAAGGTGAAGCTGTTGAACAGCAAGTGCGGCAGGTCGGCATGCAGGAAGGCGCTGCTGAACAAGGTGCCCCATTCCTGGCGCCTGAGCAACCAATACGGCCGCAACACGCCGCGTTCGATCCAGTCCGGTTGCCTGAACAATGCGTTCAGGCTCGCCAGCACGATCGCCGCCAGCAGCAGCGCTGCAGCCGGTGAGGCAGTGATGAACCCCAGCTCGTCGGGGGGCATCAGCTGCCCGGACCACAGTCCAGCGTGTTGGGCTGCGGGCCCAGCTTCAATGCCTGTCGCAGGTCGCGCAGGGCGGTGCGCAAACCCTCCTCGATCGTCGGGTGGTAGTAGGGGTACGACAGCATCTGCTGCACGGTGTCGCCCCGTGCCACCGACCAGGCCAGCAGATGGGCGATGTGCTCGGCACCCGGCCCCACCATCTCGGCGCCCAGCAGCCGCCCGGTCCCCGGCTCGCCATACACCTCCAGCGCGCCCTGGTTCACCGCCATCACCTGCGCCCGGCCCTGGTCGGCGTACGAGGCCCGGCCCACCTCGAAGTCGACCCCGGCCTGCGTCAGCGCCTCGAACCCCTGCCCCGCCGTCGCCAATTGCGGCGCGCTGAAGACGACCTGCATGCGCGTGCGGCGCGCATGGTTCTGCACCCGGGGGAAGCTGGCCGCGGCAGCGCCGGCAAAGCGCCCCTCGTCGGCGGCTTCGTGCAGCACCGGCCAGTCGGCGGCCGCATCGCCGGCGATGAAGATCGGCATCGAGCCGACCTGCATGCTGTGGCGGTCGAACACCGGCACGCCGTGGTCGTCCAGCGGCACGCTGGTATTGGACAGACCCAGCGCCTGAAAATTCGGCTTGCGGCCGACCGCCGCCAGCAGCAGCTCGAAATGTTCTTCGGCCGCGTTGCTGCCGGCGCTGCGCACGCGCACGGCGTCCCCGTCGCGGTCCACCTGCAGCTTGCCGGCTTCCAGCGTCAGCGGCAAGGCCTGGCCGAAAATGTCGCGACACTGCGCCTGCAATGCCGGCGACGACAGCGTGCCGACCCGGTTCTTGGCGTCGTACAGCCGCACCCGCACCTGCAGCCGGTGCAGCGCCTGCGCCAATTCCAGGCCCAGCGGCCCGGCGCCGACCACCGCCACCGAGGCCGGCAGCGTGGCCCAGTCGAAGACCTCTTCGTGCGTGACCAGCCGATCGCCGATCGCCTGGCACCAGTCGGGCGGCCGCACCGGGCGGGCGCCGGTGGCGATCACGATGCGCGCTGCGTGGATGCGGGTCGGCGCGCCGCCCTCCGCAGCATCGATGGCGAGCGTGTGGTCGTCGACGAAGCGGGCGCGCCCGGTGACGCGGTGCGACGGCGGCCAGCCCTCGACGGTCTTCAGCACCGAGGCCACATAGCGGTCGCGTTCGGCGCGCACCCGCGCCATCACCGCCTTGCCGTCGACCTTCGGCGCGCCGGCGTCGATGCCGAAGATTCCGGCTTCGGCCACGGCGTGTGCCGCATGGGCTGCTGCGATCAGCAATTTGCTGGGCATGCAACCCACGCGCGCACAGGTGGTGCCCCAGGGGCCCGCGTCGATGACGACCACGCGGTCGGTCTGCCTGGCCACCTGTTCGTAGGCGGCCATGCCGGCGGTGCCGGCACCGATGATGGCAACGTCGACTTCCAGCGTCTGGGTCATGGCGCGTGTCAGGGCTTGCGGACGGGGTGACGAGAGTGCCACATCCCGTGTCGCCGAGCCCTCAGCCGCGGCGGAAGCCGTCGGCCGCGTTGATCAGGTCGCCGGTGTCATCGGCCAGCATCAGCCCCGCCATGCAGGCGTGGCATCGCCAACACCTGTCGGATCGCGGCCGGGTCCACCGGCTTGACCAGATGGTGGTCGATGCCGGCATCCTGAGACCGACGCCGATCCTGCGCGGAGCCCCAGCCCGTCAGCGCGATCACCACCAAGCCTGCGGCCCATGCCTGAGCGCGCAAGTGCCGGCAGACTTCGTACCCGTCCATCATCGGCAGCCCGAGGTCCAGCATGACCACCTCGGGCCGAAACGCTTCGGCCACCTCCACGGCGGCCTTCCCGTCGTAGGCCACCTGTGTGTCGTGCCCTTCGGCGCGAAGCAGCATCGACATCATGTCGGCGCCGTCCCGGTTGTCGTCGACGACGAGGATGCGACGTGAGGTCACAGACGGGACATGGGTCTCGGCATTGTTCGGCGCAAACGGGGTCGGCGCATCGCTGATCAGCGGCAGCCGCAGCACGAATTCCGACCCCAGGCCGACGCCGGCGCTCGTGGCGTGGACAGTGCCGCCGTGCATCGCGGCAATCTGCTGCGAAAGCGTCAGGCCGATACCGAGCCCGCCCTGCGCCTGACCAGGCGACCGATCGACCTGGGTGAACAATTCGAAGATGCGATGCAGGTCTTCGGTCGCCAGGCCGACGCCGGTGTCGCTCACAGCGATCGCGACCTCATCCGGCTGCTGTACGACGGTCACCCCGATGCGCCCCTTCACAGCGGTGAACTTGATGGCATTGTTCAAGAGGTTGACGATGACCTGGGTGATCCGCACCGGGTCCACGTCGAGCACGATGGCTGTGGGCGCCATCGTGACGGTGAGCACGTGCCCCCTGTCATTGATCAGCGGGCGCACGGCCTCCACCGCGCTGGTGAGCAGGCCGTACAAGGGCACGCGTTCCCGTTTGAGGAGGAGCTTGCCACTGGCTAGCCGGCCGACATCCAGCAGGTCATCGACGAGGCGCACCAGATGAGCAATTTGCCGCTCCATCATGGCGGCCAGCGATTCAAGGCGCGGATTGCGGTCTTCCAGGTTGCGCAGCAGGTGCAAGCCCGTGCGGATCGGAGCCAGTGGATTGCGCAATTCATGCGCCAAGGTCGCCAGGAATTCGTCCTTGCGGCGGTCGACCTCCCGCAGCGTCGCTTCCGACTGCTTGCGCGCGGTGATCTCTTCGACGACCGCGCCGAAACCCATGATTTCACCCGCGCCGTCGTGCACCGGATACCAGCTTTCATTCCAGAATCGCTTTACGCCGGGCGCGGCGGGCGTTTCCCCGGAGAACTCGTGGTTCAACACAGCCTCGCCCGTGGCCAGGATACGGTCGGTCACGTCGCGCAGCGCGTCATCGAGATTGGGCAGGATCTCGGAGACCCGCCGGCCCAGGTGCGCCTGGGCGGAAATGCCGTTCATCTTCGCGAGACGTTCATTGATGCGCACAAAACGCCGGCCGCGGTCGAGGAAGCAAAAGCCGATTGGCGCGGTATGGAGAAGGGTGTCGAGCAAGACGCTGACATGCTGCATTTGCACGTCCGCCCGCTTGCGCTCGGTGATGTCGTGAGAAACGCCGATGTAGCCGGCCGGCGAGCCGCTGGCGTCGCGCAGGGCCGTGACGCTCCATTCCACGGCGATGTCGCGGCCATCATGGGCGCGGTGGCTGATCTCGCCGTGCCATTCGCCGCGCTCGTGGAGGGCTGCCCGCATCCCGGCTTCTGCGTCGGTGCGCGGCCACTGGGGGGTGTATATCTCGCCGAGCTGGCGTCCGAGCGCGTCGCTGGCGGCCACCCGGTACTGCCGCTCGGCCGCGGCGTTCAGGTAGATCACGCGCTGCTCGGCATCCACGGCGATGACGGCGTCGCTGACCTGCGCGAGGATGTCGCCCCGAAAGTGGTTCGACTTCGCGTCCAGGCCTTGCAGCGTGAACAGCTGCGGGCCGTCTTCGGTCTCGACCACGATCGAATCGACCTCGCCCTGGCGGATGGCGCGCAACGTGTCCTCGGCCTCCTCCAGCTTCAGGCGCAGCACCGCGTTCTCGGCGCGCAGCTGTTCTTCGGGCGAGAGGTGGGTGGCCATGCTGTGGGCGCGGTTCGCGTGCGCGAGCGTCATGCCGCCGACTTTCTCAAGTCGAGCCCGAGCAGAATGCGCTCGGTCTGCGACATGTCGCCGATGAAACGGCGCAGTGGCAATGGCAGCTGCTTGATCAAGGTCGGCGCGGCAATGATCTGCTCGCCTTCGGCCAGCGTGGCGTGTCGGGAGATGTCGACGACTTCCAGCAGGTAGCGCCCCTGCAGATGCTCCTCGCAGATCTTGCGAATGTTCACGATGGCGCGCGTGGAGTGCGGCGTGGTGCCTGTGACGTAGAGCCTGAGAACGTAATGCGTCGTGTCTGGCGCCGTGCCCTGCGCCGCTGTGACCGCCGCTTCGAAGGCGGCGAGATCGTTGCTGGGAGCGGCAGGCTTTTTCATGACCCCCTCACGGCCTTGCCGGTTGCACATCCAGGCCGACCAGCACGCGTTCTTCGTTGGACAGATCGCCGATGAT
>JBBSCX010000333.1:0-4447 GCA_038249905.1 Burkholderiales bacterium | reverse complement strand
TGGCGATGACCAGCACGTGCGCGCCGGGTGTGTGCAAGGTGCTAGGCATGGCGACCGTTTCTGGATGAAAATACAGCATCTGGACGAACATACAGGCTGTGCACAGTTGCAGCCGATATCGACCGGCAACCGCGAAAGGAGCCCCGCATGTCCCAGGCCCTGAATAACCAGCACGCCCCGCACGACCCGCACGCCCCGTTCGCCGAAAGCCCCAAGCTCACCGCCCGCCAGCAGCAGGTGCTGGACCTGGTGCAAAGCGCGATTGAAAACACGGGCGCTCCGCCGACGCGGGCCGAGATCGCTGCCGAACTGGGTTTCAAGTCGGCCAATGCCGCCGAAGAACACCTGCAGGCCCTGGCACGCAAGGGCGTCATCGAACTGGTGGGCGGCACCTCGCGTGGCATCCGTTTGAAGTCTGACACATTGCGTTCGCTGAACGAGGCGCGCCTGGCCGCCTTCGGCAAGCAGTACATGCTGCCCTTGCCGGGCATCGCGCAGCTGACCCTTCCCCTCGTCGGCCGTGTGGCCGCCGGCAGCCCCATCCTGGCGCAAGAACACATCGACCAGAGCTACCTGATGGAAGCCAGCCTCTTCCCGCGCCGCCCCGACTACCTGCTGAGGGTGCGCGGCATGAGCATGCGCGACGCCGGCATCATGGATGGCGACCTGCTGGCGGTGCAGAAGGCCAGCGACGCCAAGAACGGCCAGATCGTGGTCGCACGCCTGGGCGACGACGTGACGGTCAAGCGCCTGCGGCGCACCTCGGCCGGCATCGAACTGCTGCCCGAGAACCCCGACTACGCACCCATCCTGGTCGCCGCCGACGACGCCAGCTTTGCGCTCGAAGGCATCGCGGTCGGGTTGATCCGCAACACCATGCTGATGTGATGGCGCCCTCGTCCCTGCGCCCGCCCCGGGCGCTGTCCACGTTGCGCCCGCCGCGCGCGCTGTCGCCGCGCAAGGCCAGCCATGCGGCCGACTGTGAACGCCTGGAACAGCTGCCCAACATCGGCGAGTCCATGGCCGCCGACCTGCGCCTGCTGGGCGTGGGGCATCCGCAGGAACTGGCCGCGGCCGACCCGCTTTCGCTGTACCAGGGCCTGTGCCGGCTGAGCGGCGTTCGCCAGGACCCCTGTGTGCTCGACACCTTCATCGCCGCCGTCGACTTCATGCAGGGTGCGCCAGCGCGGCCCTGGTGGTTCTACACGGCGGGACGCAAGGCGCGGTACGGGGCGATTTGAGCGCGGCGGCAGGGACCGCAGGGGCGGCAGAGCCAGCCCGGACTACGGCGCTCTGATCTGCAGCACCTGCGTCGGCCCCGCAGCCGGGTCCGACCACAGCGGCACATAGGCCACCTCGCGCCAGGGCTGCACGAAACTGCGGTACAGCGGGCTGAAGGGATTGCCACTCTGCCCGGTGCTGTGCATCACGCGCGACTGCATCGGGTCGGCCAGGTCGTACAGCGCGCGCAGGCTGGGGCCGTGTTCGTCCAGGAACAGCTCGCCGGTGCGGCGGTCCGGGCGCAGGCCCACGCGCGAAACGTTGACGGTGTAGGTGTCGCCGCCCACGGGTGTGCGCAACTCGAAGAAGCGTGCCAGTGCGCCGACGTTGGAAAATGGCCGGTGCTCTGCACGCGCGATGTGGGCGTCGCCCCAGCGCCAGCGCGACACATCGGTACCGAAGCGCGCCTGCAGATCGTCCAGCGCCCGCGTCAGCGCCGCGCCGGCCTGCTGCGCGCAGGTCTCGGGCGCGGGCGTGCCGCGGTCGTCGCACCAGTGGGCGTCGTCGCGCGCCAGCACCACTTCAAGCGCGTCGTTGAAGCTGCGGCTGGCCAGGCTCTTGTCGAACAGCGCACCCGCATCGTCAGCAAACAGGCCACGCGACAGCTGGCGCTGCCAGGCCCAGAAGATCAGCGGCGCGGCACGCTCGGCCGCCATCTGGCCGTCGAAGCCTTGCAGCGCCTGCCTGGCGGCCGCGGCCAGCGGATGTGCGGACTCGGCGCGCTGCAGCCAGGGCAGCAGCACCGGCACGGCGAGCGATCGTTCGTCGGCCTGGATGCGCGCCAGGTCGTCCAGGCTGTGTCGGGGCCTGGCCCCCAGCAGTTGCTCGATGCGCTGCTGGCGGTAGGGCAGCGCCCATTCGTCGCCCAGGAAGTGCGGGTAGTCGTCGCCGACGATGCGCTGGTTGGCGGTCGCGATCCAGCCGCGCGGCGGGTCGAACTCACGCGGCGTCTCGTCGGCCGGCACCCAGCCCACCCAGTCGTAGCGCGCGTCCCAGCCGGGCGCAGGCACGAGGCCCTGCAGGTCGTTGTCGGGGCGGCGCAGCGGCACGCGGCCCGGGGCAATCATGGCGATGCGGCCGCCGCTGCCGCTGCGGTCGGCCACCACCATGCTCTGCATTGGCGCCACCCAGGCGCGCGACGCGGCCACGTAGTCGTCCACGCTGCGCGCACGCATGTAGCCCAGGCCGGCACTGATGGATTCGGCGTCGGTGTCCAGCGCCGTCCAGCGCAGTGCCAGCACGTGCCGCGCCCGGCCTGTGGCGCCCAGCACATCGTCGGCCGTGCCGGCGTCTGAAATGACCGGGCCATGGCGGCTGCGGCGCACGGTGATGGGCACATCGGCCGCGCCCTTGACCTTGATGACTTCGACCGCGGTCTCGAAGCGCGCCCAGCCGTCAGGCGTGCGGTAGCGGCCCGGGTCGGCGGGGTCGACTTCTTCGATGTAGAGGTCCTGCACATCGGGGCCGGTGTTGGTGAATCCCCAGGCGATGTGCTGGGTCTGCCCCAGCACCACCACGGGCAGGCCGGGCAAGGTGGCACCTGCAGCTTTCAACTCGCCAGTGCCGCCCGGGTCGGCCGCCACCACCAGACGCGCCAGGTACCACAGCGCTGGCGCACTGAGCTTCAGGTGCGGGTCGTTGGCCAGCAGCGGCTTGCCGGTGGCGCTATGGCTGCCGGCGACGACCCAGTTGTTCGAGCCGACACCCTCGACGCCCGAGGGCGGCGCGGTCTGCGTCAAGTAGTACCAGGCGCTGGCGACAGCCTGTCCCTCAGGCTCGCCGCCGGCCCGCGCCGGGGGTGCAGCTGTGCGTGCCGCTGTGCCTGCAGCTGTGCGTGCAGCTGTGCGTACAGGCGCAGCACCCAGCCCCAGGCCGCGAAACAGCGCCGCGTAGTCGGCAGTGGGCAGCGTCTGGCGCCCGGGGTACGGCGGCAGCAGCTGGTTGATGCGATCGACCGGCATCTGCAGCGACAGGCGCAGCCGCAGCAACTCGGTGTTCCAGTTCCCGCCCAGGTCCCAGGCCATCATGATCCCCCAGGCCAGGCTGTCCACCGGGTCCCAGGGCTCGGGCTGCAGTCCCAGGATGAGGTATTCCGGCGGTCTGGCACGCAGCGTGGCGATGACGGCATTGACGCCGGCGGCGTAGGCCTGCAGCAGCGCCTTAGGTTCTTCGGCCAACGCCGCCCACTGCGCGGCGGCGGCGCGGCGCACCCCCAGGGCGCGCAGGAAGCGGTCGGTCTCCAGCGCGGCGGGGCCGAAGGCCTCGGCCACGCGGCCGGCGCCGATGCGGCGGTGCGTCTCCATCTGCCACAGCCGGTCCTGCGCATGCGCCACGCCCAGGCCGTAGGCCGCGGCCTGCAAGGTCGGCGCATGGATGGTGGGGATGCCGTGCTGGTCGCGCTCGATGCGCAGGCCGGCGGGTGCGCCGGCCAATGTCAGCACACCCTCGGTCTGCGGCAATGTGCGCTGGGCCCAGACCCAGCCGGCCACGGCCACGCCAGCCACCACCGTCACCAGCCCCACCGCCGCCCACTTCAGCCACCGCATCGCCATCGCCCAGCTTGTGCAAAGCCGGCGAGCTTACGGGCCCGCAGCGGGCGGGCGCATCCGGGGCAACGCGGGCGACAGGGCGACGCGCGAGATGACGGCGGCATGAACTGGCCCGCCTTGACGCCACTGTTCGCGCCACCAGCCAGGCCGGGCTCGGGCGACGATGACATTCAGAAACCAGCCGCCGTGTCCGATATCACACCCATGACGACGCTTTCACTTGTACGCACACGCAGCCGGCGCTCGACGTTGTCGGCGCCCAGCAGTCTGCGCACCGAGGTCTGTCCGCCATCGCTGCGCCACGCACCGGCCAGCGCCTGGCAGCGCCTGATGTGCTGGCTGATGGCCCCGGCCCCCAGCGACGCCGCGCTGCCGCTGCACCGCCTGCCCCAGGTGCGTGCCGACTTCCAGGCCTGCACCGCGGACATCGCCAGCGCCGAGGCCGTGGCCCTGCGCGAACGTGTGGCCGGAACCCGCTCGCTGCGCGAGCTGTGGCATCTGCGCGCCGAGGCCTACCGCGTGGTCGCGCTGGCCTACAGCGAGAGCGAAGCGACGCTGCGCCTGGCCGGGCTGAACAAGCACTTCCCGACGCGCGCGCCGCGCTCGGCCTTCGCGAC
>JBBSCX010000332.1:0-4475 GCA_038249905.1 Burkholderiales bacterium | reverse complement strand
TTCTCCTGAGCCGGTCTTGTTCAGACCGGGTCGCCCGCATGTCTGCATGTTCGGCACCACAGGCCGTGGCCACAACCCCCGTGCGAGGGATCGGCCAGCGCGCACCGTGCAGAGCGCACGCGGGGGTCGATTCAATGCGGGCTCGGCCCCCGCCTGCACAGCCACCGGCCCAGCTGCTTGCCCGCCTGCTTGCCCAGCTACTTGCCCAACACGCCCAACTGCTTGTTGATGAACCACTGCTGCGCAATCGACAGGATGTTGTTCGTCAGCCAGTACAGCACCAGCCCGGCCGGGAAGAAGAAGAACATGATGCCGAAGGCCAGCGGCAGGTACCACATCAATTTGGCCTGCATCGGGTCCGGAGGCTTCGGGTTCAACCAGACTTGGAACAGCGAGCTCAGCGTCATCAGCACGGGCAGCAGGAACCAGGGATCGGGTGTGGACAGGTCGGTGATCCAGCCCACCCAGGGCGCGTTGCGCATCTCTACCGTCGACAGCAATACCCAGTACAGCGCGATGAAGAAGGGCATCTGCACGACGATGGGCAGGCAGCCGCCCAGCGGGTTGACCTTCTCCTCGCGGTAGATGCGCATCATTTCCTGCTGCATCTGCTGCGGCTTGTCCTTGTAGCGCTCGCGCATTTCGGTCACGCGCGGCGCCACGCCCTTCATCTTGGCCATGCTGCGGTAGGCGCTGGCGTTCAGCCAGTAGAAGGCCATCTTCAACAACACCACCAGCGCAACGATGGCCCAGCCCCAGTTGCCGATGTAGCTGTGCAATTTGTCCAGCAGCCAGAACAGCGGCTTGCTCAACACCGTCAGCCAGCCGTAGTCCTTCACCAGGTCCAGGCCCGGGGCCAGTGCGGCCAGTTTGTTCTCTTCCTGCGGACCGGCAAAGAGCAAGGATTCGTGCACCGCGGTGGCACCCGGGGCCACCTCGCCCATCGGCTGCACCATGGCGATGGTGTAGTGGTTGTCGGCCACCTTGGTGGTGCGGAATTCGCGCAGACCGCCGCCAGGCAGCAGCCAGGCGCTGGCAAAGTAGTGCTGCACCATCGCCACCCAGCCGTCGCTGGCGCTCTTGTCGTGGGTGTCGTTGCCCTTGGCGATGTCCTTGAAGTCGATCTTGTTGAACTTGCTGGCGTCGGTGTACATGGCCGGGCCGGTGAAAGTGAAGTACAGCGCCGATTCGCCCTCCGGCGGGTTGCCGTCGCGCGCCAGCTGCAGATAGACCTGCGGCTGTACCGCCGCCGCACCGCCGTTGCTGAACTCGTGGCGCACCACGATCGGGTATTCGGCGCGCTTGAAGGTGTAGGACTTGACCAGCTTATGGCCGTCGATGGCCGGCGATTCGAAGCGCAGCGTCAGCGACTCGGCGCCCGGGGCCAGGCTGCGTTCACCGGGCAGGGCCGTCATCTGCGTCAGGTGGTTGGGAAGCGCGACGCCGGCCTGGGCACTGATCAGACCGGTCTGCGCCAGGTACAGGCGCTTGGCGCTCTGCTCCAGCAGCACCACATTGCGCGTGGCGTCGTTGGCGTCGAGGTGGTTCAGCAGCTCCAGGCGCACCAGGCTGCCACCCTGGCTGTCGAAGGTGGCCTTGACGAGGTCGGTGGTGATGGTGACCTGCTCACCCGTGGGCATGGGTGCCGGGCTGGGCAGATCGGGTGCCGCCGCGGCACCGGGCACGGCCGCCGGCGCGGGCAAGGACGCCGTGCCGACGGCAGCCGGGTTGGCTGCGGGGCTGGCGGCCGGCGGCGTCACGGCCCCCGGCGCGGTGCCGGCCGAGGCGGTGGGCCGCGGCGTGCCGCCAAACAGCGTCGGCTGGCCGTTGTGCCTGTTCCAGGCATCCCACAGCAGGACGAGCGACATCGTGAAGACCACCCACAGCAGGGTGCGGCGCATATCGGTCATGGGAGCTCGGATCTCGCAGGAGTGTCAGGGTCGGCAGCGGTGCCGGGGACAGGGCCGGGGACAGGGCGGCCCGCGGTGCCTGGCGCCAGCCATCGGGTGAAAAGGCCGCGGCCGGGCAGATGCCCGGTCAGGCCGGCGCGCAAATCTTCGGGCACCGGGTCAAGCCCGCCCTCGCACCAGGGGTGGCAGCGCAGCAGCCGCGCCCCGCCCAGCGCGCTGCCGCCCACGGCGCCATGCTGCTGCAGGGCCTGCAAGGTGTAGGCAGAGCAGCTGGGCTCAAAACGGCAGGCGTTGCCCAGCCAGGGCTTGAGCAGCAGCCGGTAGCCGCGCACCAAGCCGATCAGCAGCGCCTGCGGCAGATGCCACATCGCGCCGGCGGCAGTGCGGCCAGGCGCTGGGGTGGGTGGCGCTTCAGGCGGCATGGGCAGGGGTCGCGGTCAGGGTCACGGTTGGGGTCGGCAAAGGAGGCGAGCGCAAGGCCATCGCATCAGCCCGCGGCCAGCAGGCGCATCAACTCGGCGCGCAGGAGGTCGTGCAGCGGCGGCGAGGCGGCGGAAACGAAGCGTGGCCCGCCGCAGGGCGCCTTCAACCGCAAGACCCAGCGCCCCGGCGGCAGGGCCAGAGCATGGGCCGCGAACAGTTGCCGCATCTGCCGCTTGATCATGCTGCGCGTGACGGCACGGCGGGCATGCCGCTTCGGCACGACGAGCCCCAGCCAATGGCTGCCTGAGCAGTTGTCCACAATGTCGGCGACGATTGGCGCCGTCGCTGTGGATAACTCTTGATTCTGCGTGCTGTCGGGGCGCCGCCGCGGCGGCAAAGGGCCACCGGACAGGTGATGAAGAGCGAAGTGAGCACTTCGATGACGCACCGGGGCACTCAGCATGGCTTCGAAGTCGGCCTTGTGGACGAGGCGCTGCACCGCGGTCATGGGCGGTGCGACGCACGCCGCAGGCTCAGACCGCCAGGCGCTTGCGGCCCTTGGCGCGGCGGGCGTTGATGACGGCACGGCCGCCGCGGGTCTTCATGCGCACGAGAAACCCGTGGGTGCGGGCGCGGCGGATCTTCGAGGGCTGGTAGGTGCGCTTCATGGCAGGTCCTGGCGAGGTCGGTCGTGCGTCTGCGGCCGCGAGGGGCGCGAAGGATGTGCAACGGTGGGTGGTAGAAAGGGACAGCGAAGGCAGCGATGTCCCGGGCAAGCCCGTCAGGCGAGGCCGCTGCGGTACCGGCGGTGGGCTGTGACTCGATCGTCGGCCCGACGTTGTTTAGGCGCCTTGCCTGCGACCGGGCCTGTGTCTTGTCTGCACTTTGCCTGGACCTTTGCCTGGACTTTGCTGGCACTTTGGCTGCCAGCCATGCCCAGGTGGCCCAGGCGACACATGCCGCCCGCATCCGGGAAACCCACGATTACAGCAAAAAAGCTGTTTCCGGTCAAACACTTGCACCCAAAGCGCTGGCGATGCACAGGGATTGACGCCGGCGCCAGCATTGTGGATAACTTGGTCCCCGCGGGGTGAACACCGCCATAATCCGGGCGCTCGGAGGAGAAGATTTCCACAATGAACGACGACCTTTGGCAGCAGGCCTGCGAGCGCCTGGCCGCCGAACTGCCCGAACAGCAGTTCAACACCTGGATCCGGCCGCTGGCCCGGGTCGCCCACCACACCAGCCAGTCAGGTGCCCGCGACGGCCGGGACGCCGACGGCTCGGGTGCGGGTGCGGGTGCGGGTGTACTGGCCTTGCAGGTGCAGAACCGCTTCAAGCTGGACTGGATCCGTTCGCAGTACGCCGGACGCATCGAAACCGTGCTGGCCGAGGTGGCGGCGCGCCCGGTGCGACTCGAACTGACGATCGCACCGCGCGGTGAAGCGGTGCACGCCGCGGCCGGTGATGTCGCTGTCGCGGCGCGTGGGGGGTCAGCCCAGGGCCCGGCCGCTGTCAACGGCGCTGCGATTACCCATACCCATACCCATGCCCATGCCCATGCCCATGGCGCCGCGGCGCTCGCCGGTCAGGCCATCGAACGCCTGAGCCGACCGCCCGCGCGCGCGCACGCCGCGGTGGCCACCACCCACCGCCTGAACTCGCAACTGACCTTCGACACCCTGGTGGCCGGCCGCGCCAACCAGATGGCCCGCACGGCCGCACTGCACGTCGCCGGCGCGCCAGGCGTCATGTACAACCCGCTGTTCATCTACGGCGGCGTCGGCCTGGGCAAGACCCACTTGGTGCATGCGGTGGGTAACGCGCTGCTGAAAGACAACCCCCAGGCCCGTGTGCTGTACCTGCACGCCGAGCAGTTCATCAGCGACGTGGTCAAGAACTACCAGCGCAAGACTTTCGACGAGTTGAAGGCCAAGTACCACAGCCTGGACCTGCTGCTGATCGACGACGTGCAGTTCTTCGCCGGCAAGGACCGCACGCAGGAAGAGTTCTTCAACGCCTTTGAAGCGCTGTTGACCAAGCGGGCCCACATCATCATGACCAGTGACACCTACCCCACGGGGCTGGTGGACATCGACGAACGGCTCACGAGCCGCTTCGACGCCGGCCTGACCGTGGCCA
>JBBSCX010000331.1:0-4481 GCA_038249905.1 Burkholderiales bacterium | reverse complement strand
GTTGTGGTGTGGCTTCCGGGGGACAACGGGGGGTGGGACGACTCGGCCTGGGCCACTTTTTGGGGGGTGGGCTTTTTTTTGGGGCGGCCCACGGCCCCGCTCTTCGGGGGCGCCGGCCTGCCGGCGATGGCCGCGGTGGCGGTGGCCATCGGTGCGGTGTCAGGCACGCTGGGCTTGCTGCTGTCGTACCACGCCGAACTGCCCTCGGGACCTTGCATCGTGCTGGTGTGCGGCGCGGCCTATGTGCTGTCCGTCCTGTTCGGGGCCCGCGATGGTGTGCTGTTGCGTCAATTGCGAAAGCCCGCCCACCTGACCCGCTGAACCCTGCCCCACCATGACTTTCATCAACCGACGAAACCTGCTCCGATCCACCGCACTGGCCGCCGTGCCGGTCTGGCCCGGGCCGACAGTTCGCGCGCAACCGCGCGCCCCTGAGGCTGCGCCGCAGATCGTGGCCAGCTTTTCCATCCTGGCCGACATGGTGCGCGAGATCGCGCCGGCCGCGCTCGAGGTCAGCGCGCTGGTCGGGCCCGATGCCGACGCGCATGTCTTCCAGCCCACCCCGGCGCATGGCAGGCGGCTGGCGCAGGCCGGCCTGGTGGTGGTCAACGGCCTCGGCTTCGAGGGCTGGATCGACCGCCTGGTGAAGGTCTCTGGCTATCGCGGACCGGTGGTCGTGGCCAGCCGCGGCATCAGCCCGCGTCAGGGCGGCGACCACGGCACCGACCCTCACGTCTGGCAAGACCTGACCCTGGCCCGCCGCTACGTGGCCAACCTGCGCGACGCCATCGCCGAGCGCTGGCCGCAGTACCAGGCCGAACTGCACGCGCGCAGCGCGGCCTATCTGGAACGCATCAACGCGCTGGACCGCCAAGTGCGTGAGCAACTCGCTGCCATACCGCGCGCCCAGCGCCGTGTGATCACCTCGCACGACGCCTTCGGGTACTACGCTGCCGCCTACGGCGTGGAATTTTTTGCGCCGCAGGGCTGGAACACGCACAGCGAGCCCTCCGCCGCTGCCGTCGCCCGGCTCATCCGTCAGATCAAGCGGGACGACGTGCGCGCCTTGTTCGTCGAAAACATCAGCGACCCGCGACTGATACAGCGCATCGCGAAGGAAGCCAGCGCGCGGGTGGGAGGAACCTTGTACTCGGACGCACTGTCTGCCGCAGGCGGACCGGCAGACACCTACCTGAAGCTCTTCGAACACAACACCCGCGTGCTGGTGGCGGCGCTGACCGCGCCGCGCTGAACGCTCTCAACCCGAGGAGATCACCCATGAAAATGCGCGCGATCGCTCTGCCAGTCGCTCTGCCAGTCGCTCTGCCAGTCGCTTTGCCAGTCGCTCTGCCAGTCGCTCTGGCAACAGCTGCCATCGCGCTGGCGATGGCCACTTTGCCAGCAGCCCACGCCGGCAAGGCCCACGAGCACGGCGTCGCAAAAGTGGACGTGGCCATCGAAGGCAACAGGCTCACGGTGGCCATGCAGTCGCCGCTGGACAGCCTGCTGGGCTTCGAACGCGCGCCCCGCACCGATGCCGAACGCAAGGCCGCAGCCGACGTGCTGGCGCGCCTGCGCAGCGGCGGCGCGCTGTTCAAGGCCGATGCAACGGCGCAGTGCGCGCTGAGCAAGGCCGAGGTCACCGCACCGGTGCTGGAGGCGACCGGCAAGGCACCGGTCACCGCACCGGCCGCCAAGGCGTCCGAGGGCGAACACGCCGATCTCGACGCCAGTTATGAATACACCTGCGCGCAGCCGCAGCAGTTGCGCACGCTGGAGCTGGGTCTGTTCGACGCCTTCAAACGCATGCAGCGGATCGAGGTGCAGGTGGCCGGCGCACAAGGGCAGAGCAAGGCGACCCTGAAGCGGCCGGCGAGGACGGTGAAATTGGCGCGGTGAATGCGGCCATGCAGCACCGAATCAGCGCAGGGCAGCTTTTTCCGGGTCGCAGTGCTTTCACTCGGCGACGCCCTGAGCTGGCTTCGGCTCCAAGGTCTTCAGGCCTGAACTGATGGTGGTGCAGTACCTGCTGCGCAAGCCGGGCATCCGCCTGTTCGGCTTTGCGCAGGCCGAGGCGATGTCGAAGCCCCTCGTGGCGCTTGACCTCAACCCGACCATTCGATCGGCTGCCTTGGGCAAAAATCGGCATTGAAGGTGTTCGTACTTGACGGGTCGACGGCTTCCCGCTCAGCTTCTGGTACTTCGATCGTGACGACCATGTTGATGTCGTTCGGCTAGTCGGGCAGCGCAGCGAGGCGGGTACGGCCGCAGTTGCGGCCTCGCCAGGCCCCACGGCCCCAGCCGGCAGGGGACTTATGGCGCCCTGAATCAGCCCGCGGCGTCGAAGGCCGCGCGCAGCCAAGCCTGCACCTGGGCATCGACCTCGGCCGCATGGGCCACACGCAGGCTGTAGTTGCACATGCCGCCTGCGGGCAGCACCTTCAGCCGCGGCGGGTGGACTTGGTCGGGGGTGTCGGACAACAGCGCCTTGTGGTTCAGGCCAATCTCGATCTGCTCCTTCGTCGCCGGGCCCACCATCGCAAACTGCTTCTGGCGGCGCAGGCTGATGTAGGTCTTCTTCGGCGCCTTCTCGTGCGCGCCGAAACCGTCGACGAGGGCCATGATGTGCGCGTGCAGTGGCCGCAATTGGGCCTTGGCGCCGCTGTAGATGGCGTCCAGCGGGTCGGCTTCGGGCGCGGCCGCGCCGGAACCCCCACCCGCACCCGCACTCGGCGCCACGCCCGGCGCTGCACACCCCAGATCAGGCAGCGGCTTGTCGATGACATTCACCACGGCGTTGGCGTCACCATGGCCGAGCTTGAAGTGCGCCATCAACCAACTTCGTTTCTCGCCATGTTTGGACGCACCGCTGGCCGCCACCGCCGCGTGCAGTTCGGTGATGCTTTTGCCGGTCTTCGTCTGGATGTTCTTCAGCTGTGTGGCCACAGCGGCTTGCAGGTCGGCCATGGGTTTGTCTCCTCTCGTGGATGTGTGTCAGGACTTGTTCAGAGGCCCCTGTTCGCTGCGCGCGCACCGCAAGGCCCGGCACGCGCAGTGCGACCCCGACCTCATCGCTGGCGCGCTTGACGGGATGGTTGACGCGGCACGGCGGGTCGTCAACCCGTCATTGGCGCGTGGGCCCTGGCCGTCCTCGAAACGGAGGCGCTCCTAGAATCCCTGCCTTTGCAGCTGACCGCCCGGAGCCCGCGATGGACACCCGCACTTCTCCCATCCGCATGCGCATCACCCAGTTGCGCGAGGTGCTCGCGCAGCAGCACATCCATGCCCTGCTGGTACCCAGCAGCGACCCGCACCTGAGTGAATACCTGCCCGAGCGCTGGCAGGGCCGGCAGTGGCTGAGCGGCTTCACCGGCTCGATGGCGACCCTGGTGGTGACGGTCGACCGCGCCGCGCTGTTTGCCGACAGCCGCTACTGGGTGCAGGCCGAGGCCGAACTGGCCGGCACCGGCGTCGATCTGGTGAAGATTCCCACGGGTGCGGCCACCTGGCACCTGGACTGGCTGGCCGAACACGTGCCCGCGGGCCAGACCGTCGCCGTCGATGGTCAGGTGCTGGGCCTGGCTGCCGCCGGCGCCTTGCAATCGGCATTGGACGCCAGGGGCGTGCTGCTGCGCACCGACATCGACCTGCTGGATGCCATCTGGCCCGAACGCCCCAGCCTGCCCACGCAGCCGGTGTACGAGCACCTGGCACCGCATGCCGCGCAGAGCCGCGCCAGCAAGCTGTCGTCGGTGCGGGCGGCGATGGCCCAGCACGGCGCCACGCACCATTTCGTCAGCACCGTCGACGACGTGGCCTGGATCACCAACCTGCGCGGCAGCGACGTCAGCTACAACCCGGTGTTCCTGGCGCACCTGCTGATCGACGCCGAGGGGGCCGCCTTGTTCACCGGTGCGGGCAAGGTGCCGGCCGACATCGCCGCGCGGCTGGCGGCCGACGGGGTATCGATTGCGCCCTATGCCGACGCGCCCGCCGCGCTGGCAACGCTGAGCACGCTTGGCGATGCACAGTGCCTGCTGATCGACCCGCGCCGCATCACGTACGGGCTGCGCCAGTGTGTCGGTGACGGCTGCCGCGTCATCGAGGCCATCAACCCCAGCACATTGCTGAAGAGCCGCAAGAACGCCGCCGAGGCCGAGTTCATCCGCGAGGCCATGGCCGAAGACGGCGCGGCGATGTGCGAGTTCTATGCCTGGTTCGACGCCGCGCTGGCGCGCAACGAGCCCATGACCGAGGTCACGGTCGATGAACAGCTCAGCGCCGCACGCGCCCGCCGCCCGGGCTTTGTCGGCCTGAGCTTCCCTGTCATCGCCGGCTTTGCGGGCAACGGCGCGATGCCGCATTACCGCGCCACGGCCGAATCGCACGCCAGCATCGAAGTCGAACCCGGCCAGGGCAGCCTGCTGCTGATCGACAGCGGCGGACAGTACCTGGGCGGCACCACCGACATCACGCGCGTG
>JBBSCX010000330.1:0-4493 GCA_038249905.1 Burkholderiales bacterium | reverse complement strand
GCGTAATTCGGCCCGCCACCGCCCTCGGGCGTGACCCAGACGATGTTCTGTGTCGGGTCCTTGATGTCGCAACTCTTGCAGTGCACGCAGTTCTGCGCGTTGATGACGAGCCGGGGCGCGCCTTCTTCGACGCCCACGTATTCATACACCGCGGCCGGGCAGTAGCGCGCCTCGGGGCCGGCATAGCGCGAGAGGTTCACCGCTACCGGCACGGCCGCGTCCTTCAGCGTCAGGTGGGCGGGCTGGTCTTCTTCGTGGTTGGTGTTGCTGATGAAGACCGAGCTCAGGCGGTCGAAGGTCAGCACGCCGTCGGGCCGCGGGTAGTGGATGGGCTCGCAGGCGCTGGCGGCGTGCATGCGCGCGTGGTCGGGCGTCTTGCGGTGCACCGTCCAGGGCGGCGCCTTCAGTCCCAGCTTGGGCAGCAGCCACTGCTCGATGCCCGTCATCACCGTGCCCACGGTGTTGCCCTGCTTGAACCACTGCTTGAAGTTGCGGCTGGCGTCCAGTTCATCGTGCAGCCAGCTCTGGCCAAAAGCCGCCGGGTAGGCGGCCAATTCGTCGTGGCTGCGGCCGGCCTGCAGGGCGCCGAAGGCGGCGTCGGCCACCAGCATGCCGGTCTTGATGGCGGCGTGGCTGCCCTTGATGCGTGCAGCGTTCAATGTGCCGGCCTCGCATCCCACCAGCGCGCCGCCCGCAAACACCAACTTCGGCAGGCTCAGCAGGCCGCCGGCCGTGATGGCGCGTGCGCCGTAGCCGATGCGCTTGCCGCCTTCGATGTGCGCGCGGATGGCCGGGTGGGTCTTCCAGCGCTGCATCTCCTCGAAGGGGCTGATCCAGGGGTTCTGGTAGTCCAGCCCGGTGACGAAGCCCAGCGTCACCTGGTTGCCGCCCAGGTGGTACAGGAAGCCACCGCCATAGGTGTGCTCGTCCATCGGCCAGCCGGCGGTGTGCACCACCATTCCGGGCTTCGCCTGGGCAGCGGGCACTTCCCACAATTCCTTCACGCCGAGCGCATAGCTCTGCGGGTCGCGGCCGGCGTCGAGCTTGAAGCGCGCGATCAGCTGGCGCCCGAGATGGCCGCGTGCGCCCTCGGCAAACACGGTGTACTTGCCGCGCAGTTCCATGCCCAGCTGTAAGCCACCGTGGGGCTGTCCGTCCTTGCCGATGCCCAGGTTGCCTGTGGCCACGCCGGTGACTTCACCCGCACTGCCGTACAGCACCTCGGCGGCGGCGAAGCCGGGGAAAATCTCGACGCCCAGGGCCTCGGCCTGTTCGCCCAGCCACTTCGTCACCGCGCCCAGGCTGATGACGTAATTGCCGTGGTTGTGGAAGCACGCGGGCACCAGCCAGTCGGGGGTCTTGCGGGTGGTGTGCTCGCTCAGGAACAGCACCTCGTCGCCGGTGACGGGCTGCAGCAGCGGCGCGCCACGTTCCTTCCAATCGGGGAACAACTCGGTGATCGCGCGCGGGTCCATCACCGCACCGCTGAGGGTGTGGGCGCCAGGTTCGCTGCCTTTTTCCAGCACCACCACCGAGACTTCGGCCCCGGTCTCGGCCGCGCGCTGCTTCAGGCGGATGGCGGTGGCCAGGCCGGCCGGGCCGGCGCCGACGACGACCACGTCGTAGTCCATGGACTCGCGGGGTCCGTGCTGGGCGAGGATCTCTGCAGGCGACATGGGGGCGGCTCCGTCTTGGCCCTGCGCCGAGGGCGGCACAAGCGGCACAAGCGGCTCAATTCTAGGGAGGGGAGGCCGGTCACACTGGAGTCAGCTCCCCAGTGCCGGGCAGGGCGTTCAAGTGCGCCAGGCGTGCACCGTGGCCAGCCCGGCGAAGGTCATCAGCAGAGAGCCCGCCAGATGCATCCCGGCATGGCCCGCCGCCAGCGCGATGCGGCCCTGCTGCAGCAGCGTCACCGACTCGACCGAGAAGGTCGAGAAGGTCGTCAGCCCGCCCAGCACGCCGGTGATGACGAACAACCGCCACTCGGCCGGCAATTCGGTGTGCAAGGTGAACAGCGCCACCGCCACGCCGACGAAATAGCCGCCGATCAGGTTGGCCGCCAGCGTGCCCGGCGGCAAGGCCGGGTGCAGGTGGTTCAGGCCCAGACCCAGCAACCAGCGCAGCAGGGCGCCCAGCGCCGCGCCGCTGGCCACGGCCAGGGCCGCGGTGACGAAGGTGGGGGCGACCATCAACGGACGACCATCAGTCGGCGGGCATCGGGGGCGGGCATCAGGGGGCGGGCATCAGGGGGCGGGCGTGGGCAGGAACGGCAGCACGGTTTGATTATTGCGAGCCGCCACGGCCGATCGCCGATCGCCGTCCAATGTCCGCCGGCCCCAGGCCGATGCCGCATGGCTACCATCCCTCCCCACCACACACTGCGGGCAGCGCCCGCACCCATCAGCGGGAGCCCCAGCATGGCCATGGACGTCGTCGATTACGAGATCAAGGGCAACGAGATGCAGTTCGTCGAGATCGAGCTCGACCCCGGCGAGGCCGCGGTGGGCGAGGCCGGCAGCATGATGTACATGGACGCCGGCATCGCCATGGACACCGTGTTCGGCGACGGCAGCGCGCAACAGGGTGGCATCTTCGGCAAGTTGCTGGGCGCGGGCAAACGGCTGGTGACGGGCGAATCGCTGTTCACCACCGTGTACACCAACAACGCGACGCAGAAACAGCGCGTGGCGTTTGCCGCGCCCTACCCGGGCAAGATCATGCCGATGGACCTGCACCGTCTGGGCGGGGCGCTGGTGTGCCAGAAGGATTCGTTCCTGTGCGCGGCGCGCGGCGTCTCGCTGGGCATCTTTTTTCAGCGCAAGCTGTCGGTGGGCTTCTTCGGCGGCGAGGGCTTCATCATGCAGAAGCTCGAAGGCGACGGCCTGGCCTTCGTGCATGCCGGCGGCACGATCGAGAAGCGTGAACTGCAACCTGGGCAGACGCTGATGGTGGACACCGGCTGCCTGGTGGCGATGACGCCCCATGTCGGCTTCGAGGTGCAGTACGTCGGCAAGATCAAGACCGCGCTGTTCGGTGGCGAAGGCCTGTTCTTTGCCAAGGTGACGGGCCCGGGCACGGTGTGGCTGCAGAGCCTGCCCTTCAGCCGCCTGGCCAGCCGCATCTTTGCCGCAGCACCTCAGCGCGGCGGGTCGCGCGAGGAAGGCACATTGCTGGCCGGTGTGGGTGGGGCAGGGCTGCTGGGCGGCATCCTGGCTGGCGACCGCCAGTGAAGAGTGCGCGGGCCGACCTGATCGGCCTGCTCGACGCCTGCTGGCGCGCCGGCGGCTACTGCCTGCACCCGCGGGTGCTGCTCAGCGCCTTGTTGCCGCTGTTGCTGGCCGGCGCCGCCCTGGGGCTGGTCGGCTGGGCCTTCTGGGAGCCCGCCGTCGGGGCTGTGCGCGCCGCGCTGGAACGCTGGGAACTGGCGGCCGCCTTGCTGCAGTGGCTGGCCAGCATCGGCGCGCCGCAGCTGCGCACCGTTGTCGCGCCGATGATCGTGGTTGCGCTGGTGACGCCGCTGGTGGCGGTGCTGGCGCTGTGGCTGGTGGCGGTGGCGATGGTGCCGGCTCTCGTGCGGCTGGTGACGGCGCGGCGCTTCCCGGCTCTGGCCCGCGCGTCCGATGTGCCCGCGTGGCGGCGCGCGCTGGGCGCCCTGGCCGCCGCCGCCCTGGCATTGGTGGTGATGGCTGCGACCGCCTGGACCTGGCTGCTGCCGCCGCTGGCCCTGTTGCTGCCGCCGCTGGTGCTGGGCTGGCTGGCGGCGCGGGTGCTGACGCTGGCCGTGCTGGGCGCCCATGCCACCGCTGCCGAGTTGGCCGTGCTGCGGCGCAAGCATCGCGCGGGCCTGTTTCTGATGGGATTCGCCACCGGCGCGCTGGCCTTGCTGCCGGCGGGCCTGTGGAGCCTGGGCGCGGTGTCGCTGATCTTCGCCCCGGTGCTGATGGTGCTGGCGAGCTGGCTCTACCTGGGCGTCTTCACCTTCGCCGCGCTCTGGTTTGCGCACTTCGCACTGGCCCGCCTGCAGGGCCTGCGGCTGGCCGAAGACCTGGGCGCGGCCGCGGCCCCGCCCCAGACGCCGCCCGAGACCCCGCCCGCTGCCGACCCTGCCCGCGCCCTTGCGGCCGCTCCCGACCTGCCCCTGACGCACAGCCCATGAACATCGGTCTCATCATCGTCGGCGACGAAATCCTCTCCGGGCGCCGCCATGACAAGCATCTGGCCAAGGTGATCGAACTGCTGACGGCGCGCGGCCTGATGCTGTCCTGGGCGCGCTACCTGGGCGACGACCGCGGCCACATCACGGCCGCCTTGCGCGACGCCTTCACCAGCGGCGATCTGGTGTTCAGCACCGGCGGCATCGGCGCCACCCCCGACGACCACACCCGGCAGTGCGCCGCGGCCGCGCTGGGCCTGCCGCTGGCGCTGCACCCCGAAGCGAAGGACCTTATCGTGCAACGCATGCGCGACGTGGCGGCCGAGCAGGGTCAGTCCTT
>JBBSCX010000329.1:0-4503 GCA_038249905.1 Burkholderiales bacterium | reverse complement strand
TGTCGGCAGCACCGTCGAGCTGTATCAACTGGCGATGTTTTCGGTGGCGGCCGTGCTCGGCGCCACCGCCGTGCTGTACCGCTCGTTCGCCTTTCGCGGCATGCTCAGCCGCGGCCGCGTCCTGGCCGAATCGGCGGTCGTGACCAGTGTGGCGACGGCGCTGTGCCTGTTCCTGACGATGCTGCTCCGGGTTCGGTGGGGCGCGAATTCACCGATGCGTTGGTTGAACGGTCGAAGCGGGGCGTTCGCATCAAGCTGCTGCTGGACTGGTTCGGCAGCGATCTCGACGACGCATTGCTCGAGGAGATGCGCGCCGGCGGCGTCGACACCCACCGCTACAACCCGCCCGACTGGCACAACCTGCAGCGCATGAACCATCGCACGCACCGGCGCCTGTTGGTCGTCGACGGCCGCGTCGGCTTCATCGGCGGTGCGGGCCTCAGCGACAAATGGAGCGGCGACGCGCAAGACCCAGCGCACTGGCGCGACAGCCATTTCCGCGTCGAGGGGCCGGTGGTCACGCAACTGCAGGCGGCATTCATCGACAACTGGGTCGCCACCACCGGCGAGGTGCTGCACAGCCTGGACTATCTGCCGCGCGTGGCCGACAGCGGCAATGCATCTGCGCAGGTTTTCACCGCTTCGCCCGGCGGCGGTTCGAAAAGCATGCAGTTGATGTACCTGATGGCGATCACCTCGGCGGCGCGGTCGATCGACCTGTCGGCGGCGTATTTCATCCCGGACGAAGTCGCGCTGAAGTCGATCGTCGCGGCGCTGCAGCGCGGTGTCAGGGTCCGCATCATCCTGCCCGGCCCGCACATGGATTCAACGCTGGTGCAGCATGCATCGCGCGCCTTGTGGGGCGAATTGCTGGCGCACGGCGCCGAGGTTCACGAATACCAGCCCACCATGTTTCACTGCAAGGTGATGGTGGTCGACGGGCTGTGGGTTTCGGTCGGTTCGACGAACTTCGATTCGCGCTCGTTCAGCATCAACGACGAGGCCAATCTGAACGTCTATGACGCACCCTTCGCAGCGGCGATGACCGTGATTTTCGAGGACGACTTGCGCCAGTCGCGGCGCATCTCGCTCCTGGAATGGCAGGACCGGTCGTGGTGGACACGCACGCTCGACGCCGCCGCCACGCTGCTCAAGTCGCAGCTCTGAAGGCCACACTGAACACGCCACCCAGTGCCGCCATCGAGCGGACCGCGCCGTCGAAGCTTGCTGTGGCCACTGGCACTCGGACCCAGGACTTGGCACATCGGCGTGAAGGGCCAGATTCAGGTGTTCACGGGCGGTACGAGCGCCTTTGCCCACCCCCCGCAAGCTGGGGGGAGTTCCATCCTGGCGTGGCGCCTGCGCCGCGGACTCCGCCGCCCACCGGATGACCAGCCGCTTGCACTCTGTCACAGTGCGGGCTGCCGTCCTGCCCCGGGCCATGATGTCCGGCTCGCACCGACGGCCGCAGCAAGAGGCCTGGCCATGACACGCAAATCCCGAAACTTCCGGCTGACGCTGGCTGCCTTGTGCATCGGCCTGATGCATGGCGCCGGCGCGGCCTGGGCGCAGGGCAATGCCGGCGCGGGCACGACCGGCGCCGCACCCGACCGCAAGCTCGACCCGGCCAGGCTGGGCATCAGCGTGCCGGCCAATGTCCAGGCCTTGACCGACGCGCTCGGCCTGGGCCGGCAGCGGCTGGCCCTGGTCATCAACGCCGGGTCGGTGCGCGGCGAGCGCGTGGTGGACAGCGCCCCGCGCGACAGCGAGGCCGTCGCCGCCGCGCTGCGCCAGGGCGGCTATGTGGTGATGAAGCGCTCCGACGTGCTGCTGGTCGACATGCGTGCGGCACTGCGCGAGTTCCGCGCGCGGCTGGAGCCGGGTGGCCTGGGCTTCATCTATGTCGTCGGCCTGGGCGTGCAGGTCGAGGGCCAGAACCTGCTGCTGCCGCGTGACGCCGCGCTCGACGAAAAATTGCCGCCCGAGCAACTGATCGCGCAGATCAAGCGCCGCGGCCTGCCGCTGAAGGAACTGGCCGAGGCGCTGGCGAGCACTCCCGAAAGTTCGCGCCTGCTCGTCATCGACGCGGCCTACCAGCACCCGGCGCTGGCCGCCCTGCCACAGCGCGGGTTGGCCGAACAGCCGGCACCGCCGGGCGTGGCGCTGCTGCTGAGTGCGGCGCCGGGCACCGTCCAGGAAGTGCCGGCGACAGCGCCGCTGCCGACGCCACTGCCGACCGACCCGCGCCAGATCGCCGCCACCCCCTTCGCCAGCACTTTCGTCGGGGCCTTGGTGACGCCGCGGCTGAAGGGCCCGGAGATCCTGCGCCGCACCCGCATCGCCCTGTTCGACGCCAGCAATGGCGAGGTCGCGCCCTGGATGTCGGGCACCAGCGGCGAACGCGACGACTTTGCCGAGGCGCCGCTGACCGACCTGGTGCCGCGCACGCCCGAGGAGATTGCGCGCGAGGCCATCCGCCAGGCCGTGCGGCAGTTGCGCGGCGGGCGTACCGCAGCGGCGGCGGCGCAGGCGGTGGGTGGCAGCCCGTTGCCCGCCACGGCCACCGTCGGGGGCGCGACGGCGGGCGCGGCGGTGCCCGCACCGGTCACCGGCGGCTCGGCGGTGGCGGCGTCCAGCACCGGCAGCGGCGAAACCGCCGCCAGCGGTCGCGCGGCCGAAGGCGGGGCAGAAACCAGGGCCGACACACCATCCGACAGCGCCGGGCGCAATGCATCCAACACCCAGCCGTCCAACACGGCACCGGACGGGTCCGGCACCGCCCAGGCCGGCAACACCGCCAGCTCCATCGGCAGTTCGGCCGGCACCACGGCGGCAGGCAGTGCCGTCAGCACCGTGGCCAGCACGGCAGCCGGCCTGGCCGGCACGGTGGCCGCCACTGCCGCCACGATGGTCGTGGCCGCGCAGGTGGCGCAGGCCGTGGCCGGCACGCAGGCGGCGGTGGCGGCGGTGTCCACCGCCACTTCAGTCGCGGGGGCGGTGGGCTCGGCCGCCAGCAACCTGGTGTCGCGCCTGAGCGCCGCCGGCGGCGAACAGCCCGCGGCCGCGGCGGCACAGTCGGTGTCGTCGCCCGGCGCGGCAGCGCTGCGGGCCACGGCCACCCCGGCGGTTGCTGCGCCCGCGGCAGTGGCTCCGGTGGCGGCTGCCGCTGCTGTTCCGGCGACAGCGGCGACAGCGGCGACAGCGGCAGCGGCTGCCGCGCCGGCAGCAGTCACGGCCCCTGGCACGGCCGCCGCAGCGGCCGCAACCGGTGCGACGACAGCCGGTGCAACGACAGCCGGCGCAACGACAGCCGGCGCGACGACAGCGGCCACGGGGGAGCTGGCCACCGCCGGCGGCCTGCCATCCGCCACCAGCGCCGCAGCAGCCGGTGCCGTGCCCGCCGCAGCGGCACCCGGCACGGCAGCAGCCGGCTTGACGGGTGGGGTAGAGGGCGCTGTACCGGGCACGGTGGCCGGTCCTGTGCCCGGTGCCGCGGCCACGGCCCTGCCTGCGGGCACGGCGGCCACCGCGGCCGCCGCTGCGACACCTGCATCAACCGCAGCAACCGCAGCAACCGCAGCTCCGGCGGCACCCGCGGCACCCGGCAATGGCGCCGCCGCCCTGCAGGACGCCGCCCGCGCCAGTGCCGGCACGACAGCCGCCGAAGCCGCGCGTCCGGTGCGCAGCGACAACGGGGTCGATCGCCCGGGCTGGACGCCACCGCGCGTCAACGAATTCGGCCATGCCGAGGGCGACACCCTGACCTACCAGGTCACCGACACCTGGCGCGGCGAGGTGCAGGGCAGCTATGTGCAGCAGATCGACGAGGTGCTGCCCGATGGCGGTCTCAGCGGCAATGGCGCGCAGATGACGATGGACCCGCAGGGCCGACTGCGGTCGCTGCGCAACGCCGATGGCTCGCTGTCGCAGTTCGAGCCCTGCCAGGACCTGTGGTGGTCCGACCCCCAGGTCGGCATGCGCCGCGATCTGCACTTCATCGAGAAGATCGAGCGCCCGGGCGCCACCCCCGGCACCCGCACCTGGGAAGGCAGTGCGCGCGTCGGCCGCGCCGAAACCGTGCGCACGCCGGCGGGCGAGTTCGAGGCCCTGCCGATCGAGAGCAGCGGCTGGTTCAGCGAGCGCCTGCAGGTCGGTGCCCCGGCCACCGGGCGCTGGAGCCGCACGGTCTGGTATTCACCCAAGCTCGGCCGGCCGGTGGCCATCGACATCCAGGACCTGGACCGCGCCGGGCGCATGCTGCGCCGCGAGCGGGTCGAACTGCTGCATGCCCAGTCGCAACGCGGCACGCCCTGAGCCGGGCCGGCGCCACGCCGCGCCGGCCCTGGCTGCAGCGCTGAGCCTGGCGCTGCTCGTCGGCTGCGCCAGCGGCCCGCCGGTGCCGCGCGGCGCCAATTCGAACACCGACACCGACGGCCCCGGCGAGCGCCCGCCTGCCGGCCTGGATCGCATACCCGACGCCACGCCCCGGCCTGAAGCCATCCG
>JBBSCX010000328.1:0-4517 GCA_038249905.1 Burkholderiales bacterium | reverse complement strand
TCGGCGTGACGCTGGTGGCCTTCATGCTCATCCGCCTGATCCCCGGAGACCCGGTGGAGATCATGATGGGCGAGCGCCGGCTCGACCCCGCCGCGCACGCCGCATTGATGGCGCAGCTGGGCCTGGACCAGCCGCTGGCCGTGCAGTATCTGCGTTATGTCGGCGGCCTGTTGCAGGGCGACATGGGCAACAGCCTGGTGACGCGCGAGCCGGTGGCGGCCGAGTTCGCGGCCCTGTTCCCGGCCACCATCGAACTGGCCGGGGCCGCGCTGCTGCTGGCCATCACGGTGGGCATGGCGCTGGGCCTGGCGGCGGCGCTGAGGCGCGGCAGCTGGTTCGACCAGCTGGTGATGGCCACCGCCACCGTCGGCAACAGCATGCCGGTGTTCTGGTGGGGGCTGATCCTGATCATGTTCTTCAGCGTCGGGCTCGAATGGACGCCGGTGTCGGGCCGCGTCGGCATCGAATACGACATCGAGTTCGTCACCGGCTTCATGCTCATCGACGCCGCGCTGTCCGAAGAAGTCGGCGCCTGGCCGAGCGCCGTGCTGCACCTGGCACTGCCGGCCCTGGTGCTGGGCACGGTGCCGATGGCGGTGATTGCGCGCATGACGCGCAGCGCCATGCTGGAGGTATTGCGCGAGGACTACATGCGCACCGCGCGCGCCAAGGGCCTGAGCCCCGCGCGCGTGGTGCTGGTGCATGGCCTGCGCAACGCCCTGGTGCCCATCCTGACGGTGCTGGGCCTGCAGGTGGGCAGCCTGCTGGGCGGCGCGGTGCTGACAGAGACCATCTTCAGCTGGCCCGGCATCGGCAAATGGATCATCGACGCCATCGCGCGCCGCGACTACCCGGTGGTGCAGGCCGGCATCCTGGTGTCGGCGCTGGTGTTCATCGGCGTCAATCTGGTGGTCGATCTGTTGTACGGCGTCGTCAACCCACGCGTGCGGGGAAATTCATGAAGGCGCTGGCCGGTGGCGCTGAAACCCAAGGGCAAACCCAAGGCCAACCCCCCGGCCCGCTGGCCGAGTTCGTGCGTGCCTTTGCTGCCAACCGCGGCGCATTGCTGGCCTTCTTCGTCTTTGCGGCCATCGTGCTGGCCGCCGTGTTCGCGCCCTGGCTGGCGCCGCACGACCCGGTGCAGCAGTTTCGCGACCACCTGCTGACGCCGCCCGTGTGGCAGGCAGGCGGACTGGCGCAGTTTCCGTTCGGCACCGATGAGCTGGGCCGCTGCCTGCTGAGCCGGCTGCTGTTCGGTGCCCGCGTGTCGCTGCTGATCGGTGCCGCCGCGGTGCTGCTGGCGCTGGTGCCCGGTGTGGTGCTGGGCCTGGCGGCAGCGTTCCACCCGAAGTGGCTGTCGCCGCTGGTGATGCGGCTGATGGACATCATGCTGGCCCTGCCGGGGCTGCTGCTGGCAATCTGCGTCGTCACCATCCTCGGCCCTGGCCTCGTCAATACCGTCATCGCCATCGCCATCGGTTCGCTGCCCGGGTATGTGCGGCTGGTGCGCGCTTCGGCGCTGGCCGAACGGGCCAAGGACTACGTCACCGCCAGCCAGGTGGCCGGCGCCGGCACCTGGCGGCTGATGTTCAGCGCCGTGCTGCCCAACTGCATGGCGCCACTGATCGTCAACGCCACGCTGTCGTTCAGCGGCGCCATCCTCGAAACGGCGGCGCTGGGCTTTCTGGGCCTGGGGGTGCAGCCGCCGCTGCCCGAATGGGGCAGCATGCTCAGCGCCGCTCGTGATTACATCGAACGTGCACCCTGGGTCGTCACGCTGCCGGGCCTGAGCATCCTGGTGACGGTGCTGGCCATCAACCTGATGGGCGACGGCCTGCGCGACGCGCTGGACCCGAAGCTGCGGCAGGCGTCGTGAGCCTGCTCGAAATCAGCAACCTGCGCGTGCGCTTCGGCGGCTTCGCGGCCGTCGATGGGGTGTCGCTGCGCGCCGAGCCGGGGCAATTGCTGGCCATCGTCGGTGAATCGGGATCGGGCAAGAGCGTGTCGATGATGGCCGCCATGGGCCTGATCGACACGCCGGGCGTGGTCACCGCCGATGCGCTGCGCTTCGACGGCCAGGACCTGCTGCGCATGAAGCCGGCGCAGCGCCGACGCATCGTCGGCCGCGACATGGCGATGGTGTTCCAGGACGCGTTGAACAGCCTGAACCCGGCCCACACCGTCGGCGACCAGGTGCGCGAGGTGCTGCGCCTGCACCGCGGCCTGCGCGGCGCGGCGCTGGACGCGCGCGTGCTGGAGCTGTTCGAGCGCGTCGAGATCCCCGACCCGCGGCGCCGCATGGACGCCTGGCCGCACCAGCTGAGTGGCGGCATGAACCAGCGCGTGATGATCGCGATGGCCATGGCCTGCGAACCGCGTTTGCTGATTGCCGACGAGCCGACGACCGCGCTGGACGTCACCATCCAGGCCCAGGTGATGGCCCTGCTGGTGCGGCTGCAGCGCGAGCAGGACATGAGCCTGGTGCTGATCACGCACGACCTGGCGGTCGTGGCCGAGATGGCGCGCAGCGCCTCCGCCCACGAGGTGGCGGTGATGTATGCGGGGCAGGTGGTGGAAACGGGCACGGTCGATGTGCTCTTCAGCCAGCCGCGCCACCCCTACACCGCTGCGCTGCTTGCGGCGCTGCCTGAGCACAACCACGGCGCCAGACGCCTGGCGGCCCTGCCCGGCATCGTGCCCGGACGCTGGGACCGGCCGGCCGGTTGCCTGCTGGCGCCGCGCTGCAGCCGGGCGCAGGCGCGCTGTGCGAACGAACGGCCTGAACTGACGCCGATCGGGACGGTAATTGGCTCTGTGACCGACTCAGTGACCGACTCAGTGACCGACTCAGTGAGCGGCTCAGTGAGCGGCTCAGTTGACGCGACAGCGACAGCGGGCGGTCGCGTGCGCTGCTTCTTCCCGCTGGGCGTCCCTCATGAGGCGCAGGTATGACGGCGCCATCGGCTCCACCCTTGGATGCGCCAATGACCTCGCCCCTCACCGCGCCCGTCACCACACCCGTGATGCAGGCCGTGGACCTGGCGCGCCATTACCGCGTCAGCAGCGGCCTGTTCAAGCCGGCGGCCACCGTCAAGGCGCTGGACGGCGTCAGCTTCACATTGCACGCCGGCCGCACCTTGGCGGTGGTGGGTGAATCGGGCTGCGGCAAGAGCACATTGGCGCGGCAACTGGTGCTGATCGAGCCGCCGACCCGCGGTGCACTGAAGATCGACGGCGAGGACGCGGCCACGGCCGACGCCGCCACCCTGCGCCGCCTGCGCCAGCGTGTGCAGATGGTGTTCCAGAACCCCTATGCCAGCCTGAACCCGCGCAAGACCATCGCCCAGGCGTTGGCCGAACCGCTGGCCATCAACACCGCGCTGTCGGCCGCCGAACGCCGCGAGCAGGTCGCTGCGATGCTGCAGCGCGTGGGCCTGCGCCCCGAGCACGCCGAGCGTTATCCGCACATGTTCAGCGGCGGCCAGCGCCAGCGTGTGGCGGTGGCGCGGGCGATGATGCTGGGGCCGGGCATCGTCGTCGCCGACGAGCCGACCTCGGCGCTGGACGTCAGCATCCAGGCCCAGATCCTGAACCTGTTCATGGACCTGCAGGACGCCACCGGCACCGCCTACATCTTCATCAGCCACCACCTGGCCGTGGTCGAACACGTGGCGCACGACGTGGCGGTGATGTACCTGGGCCGCATCGTCGAGCAGGGCCCCAAGTCGGCCGTGCTGGGCCAGCCGCTGCACCCCTACACCCAGGCCCTGCTGGCAGCGGCACCCGTGCTGCATGCCACCGGCAAGCCGCCGCGTGTGCCGCTGAAAGGCGAACTGCCCAGCCCCCTGGCCCCGCCGCCCGGCTGCGCCTTCCACACCCGCTGCCCACTGGCCGAGGCGCGCTGCCGCGAGCAGACGCCACTGCTGCGTGAAGTGGGTGGACGACAGGTGGCCTGCCATGTGGTGGCGGGGTGAAGGCGCGGCATGAACGGGCACGCGGGACGGCGCCTGGCATCAGTTATGGCACAGGTTATGGCGCGGGTCATGGCACGGGTCATGGCAGATAGAATGTCATCATTTCACCCACGAGACATGCCATGGACCAGTCATTGACGATGGACAGCGCCGGCCGCATCGTGTTGCCCAGTGCAGTCAGGCGCGCGCTGAACCTCAGCGCCGGGTCCCGCCTGCGGCTGGACGTGGTGGCGCAGCGCATTGAACTGACGCCCGAACCCGACGCCGATGGCGAAGCCGGTCTGCTGACCGTCCCCGGCCGGCGCACCGTGCTGCGGCCCAGCGGCAAGCCCTTCGATGCTGCGGCTGCCGTGCGCGCCGAGCGTGAAGCGCAGGCCGGCGCTGGCGCCCGCCCCCGCGGCAAGACGCCGGGCTGATACCGCGCTGATGCCGCGCTGATGTCGTGTTGATGCCGCGCTGATGCCCTTCCTCGACAGCTCGGTGCTGTTGGCGTCGCTGGACCCCGACGAGCCCCACCATGCCGCGTGCGACCGCCTGCTCGCC
>JBBSCX010000327.1:0-4553 GCA_038249905.1 Burkholderiales bacterium | reverse complement strand
CTGGTCGGCTTCCACGAGCGCAAGTCGCGTTACGTCGCCGACATGGGCGTGTGCCCCGTGCTGCCGCCCGCGGTGAGCGCCATGCTGATGCCGCTGCGCGCGCTGATCGGTGCCATGGACCAGCGCGACCGCCTGCCGCAGATCGAGTTGGCCGCGGGTGACGAGGTCGTGGCCCTGGTATTGCGCCATCTGGAGCCCTTGTCCCTGCCTGACTTGGCACGGTTGCGCGACTTCGCCGCTGCGCATGGCGTGCAGTGGTGGCTGCAGCCAAAGGGGCCGGACACCGTGCGCCGGCTGGACGAAAACGGACCCGAACTGGCTTACAGCCTGCCCGAGTTCGACGTCACCATGCCCTTCAAGCCGACCGACTTCACTCAGGTGAATCCGCACATCAACCGCGTGCTGGTGTCGCGTGCGCTGCGCCTGCTGGACGTGCAGAGCGGTGAACGCGTCATCGACTGGTTCTGCGGCCTGGGCAACTTCACGCTGCCGCTGGCGCGCCGCGCCGCGGCGGTGCTGGGCATAGAGGGCAGCACGACCCTGGTGCAGCGGGCGCAGGACAACGCACGCCGCAACGGCCTGGCAGCGCGCACGGCCTTCGAGGCCTGCAACCTGTTCGAGATCGGCGCCGACGACATCGTCGCTCGCGGTCCGGCCCAGCGCTGGCTGGTGGACCCGCCGCGCGAAGGTGCTTTTGCCCTGGCCAAGGCGCTGGCGGACCTGCAAACCAACCCACGTGCCGAGTGGCAGCCGCCGCAACGCATCGTCTACGTCAGCTGCAACCCGGCCACACTGGCGCGGGATGCCGGCCTGCTGGTGCACCAGGCCGGCTACCGCTGCAGCGCGGTGGGGGTGGTCAACATGTTCCCGCACACGGCGCATGTGGAGTCGATGGCGGTGTTCGACCTTGCGTGACAGCGAGCCTGCTCTGCCATCAAGGCGCTGCCGCAGAGCGATGTGAGACACAAAACAAGAAGGGGCCCGCGGGCCCCTTCTTCATGCGGGCGGAAAACCGCCGCGCACTTGCCATTCAGGTATCGCTCAGTCGTTGTTGCTGCCACCCATGCCCAGCAGGGCCAGCAGGAACTGGAACACGTTGAAGACGCTCAGGTAAACGCCCAAGGTGGCGGTGATGTAGTTCGTCTCGTGCCCGTCCTGCACACGCTTCAGGTCGTACAGGATGAAGGCCGAGAAGATGCCCATGCCCAGCACCGACAGCGTGATCATCAGCGCGCTGGACTGGATGAAGAAGTTGGCGACCAAGGCCACGAGCAGCATCACTGCGCCGATGGTCAGGAACTTGCCCATCTGGCTCAGGTCGCGCTTGACGATGCTCGACAGCGAGGCCATCGTGAAAAAGATGGCCGCCGTGCCACCGAAGGCCAGCATCACCGTGCCCGGACCGCTGGTGGCCAGCACCATGCCGACCAGACGCGACAGCATCACACCCATGAAGAATGTGAAGGCCAGCAAGATCGGCACGCCGGCCGGCGAATTCTTGAACTTCTCGATCGCGAACATGAAACCGAAGGCGCCGGCAAAGAACACAATCAGGCCGATGCCGGGCGAGAAGGCCCGCGCCAGGCCGGTTTGCACGCCGATCCAGGCGCCCAAAACGGTGGGTACCATCGACAGGGCCAGCAGCCAGTAGGTGTTGCGAAGAACGCGGTTGCGTTCGGCGGTGACGGCACCGACGCCGCCTGGGAAATTCTGCACGGTCTGGTTCATGGAAGGCTCCTTGTCAACGACAGCCCTTTCGGACTCACGGCGTGGAGTTTAGTGGTTCGGTCAACGGCTGCGCGATAACCCTGCGCGGGTGAAGTCATCGATTTCCCGGATTTCTGCCGCTGGCGCCGGGCCGGGCCTGGCGCGGGCTTATCGTCGCAGCCCCTGCAGCCCGACCGCACACTGTCCCCATGAAAACAACCGTCAGCCTCGAAGCCGAGGACATCCGCCGCATCGCCGCCGGGGCCGAGGCCGAAGCGCTGAAGAACGCCTGGGCCGTCACCATCGCCATCGCCGACGCCGGAGGTCACCTGCTGTGGCTGCAGCGCCTGGATGGTGCGGCGCCGATTTCGGCCCAGATCGCGCCGGCCAAGGCGCGCACGGCGGCCCTGGGCCGTCGCGAGACCAAGGGCTATGAGGACATGATCAACCAGGGGCGCACGGCCTTCCTCAGCGCGCCGGGGCTTGAGGGCATGCTGGAGGGCGGGGTGCCGATCCTGGTGGACGGGCAGTGCGTGGGCGCCGTCGGTGTCAGCGGCGTGAAATCGGCCGAGGACGCGCAGATCGCCCGGGCCGGCACCGCCGCCTTGGCAGACTGATCAGCCTGACCAGGCCGGTCGCTGCCTCGGCCGCCTGGATTCGGTCAGCGGTCAAAGCCCCGCCCGCTACAATTCACGGGTTTGCCTGCCTGCACCCGCCACCGCGAAAGTCCGACGTCGGTTCCCCCTCGGTCCCCACTGACGGGCACCTCGACCGCCCCTCACCCATCGACCGTCTCGAACGCATCGAAAGTGGGGCCGGATCGGTGGCGCAGGGTGCGAGAACCCCGGAGCCTTTGACTTGCTGCCCGTCCAGCCCCCCGCCCTGCTCGCGCTTGCCGATGGCAGCACCTTTGTCGGCACATCCATCGGCGCGCCCGGCCGGACGGTCGGCGAGGTGGTCTTCAACACCGCGTTGACCGGCTACCAGGAAATCCTGACCGACCCCAGCTACGCGCGGCAGATCGTCACGCTGACCTACCCGCACATCGGCAACACCGGTGTCAACGACGAGGACACCGAGTCGCAGCGTGTGCATGCCGCGGGTCTGATCGTCAAGGACCTGCCGTTGCGTGTGTCCAGCTTCCGCGCCACGCGCAGCCTGGGCGAATACCTTGCAGCCGAAGGCACCGTCGCCATCGCCGGCATCGATACCCGGCGCCTGACGCGGCTGCTGCGCAGCACGGGGGCACAGAACGGCAGCATCACCAGCTTCGCTGCGGGCCATGTGCTGAGCGATGCCGACATCGCCGACGCCGTGGCTGCAGCGCGCGCCGCGCCCTCGATGGCGGGCCTGGACCTGGCGCGCGAGGTCACGACCCGCGAGCCCTACACCTGGACCCAGACCGAATGGCAACTGGGCCGCGGCTTCAGCACCGTGGACACACCGCGCTGGCATGTCGTGGCCTACGACTTCGGCATCAAGCGCAACATCCTGCGCATGCTGGCCAGCCGCGGCTGCCGTGTCACCGTGGTGCCCGCCAGGACGCCCGCCGCGCAGGTGCTGTCGCTGGGCCCCGACGGCGTGTTCCTGAGCAATGGCCCCGGCGACCCCGAGCCCTGCAGCTACGCCATCGAGGCCACGCGCACGCTGATCGACACGGGGGTGCCTACCTTCGGCATCTGCCTGGGCCACCAGATCATGGCCCTGGCCAGCGGCGCGAAGACTTTCAAGATGAAGTTCGGCCACCATGGGGCCAACCACCCGGTAAAGGACCTCGACACCGTACGTGTGGCCATCACCAGCCAGAACCACGGCTTTGCCGTCGATGCGATGACCCTGCCGCCGAACCTGCGGCCCACGCACATCAGCCTCTTCGACGGCACGCTGCAGGGCCTGGCGCGCACCGACCGCCCGGCCTTCTGCTTCCAGGGTCACCCCGAGGCCAGCCCCGGGCCGCACGACATTGCCGAACTCTTCGACCGCTTCATCGCGCTGATGGGCAAGACGGCCGCACACACCAAGACGGAGCGGGCCGATGCCTAAGCGCCAAGACCTGCACAGCGTCCTGATCATCGGCGCAGGCCCCATCGTCATCGGGCAGGCCTGCGAGTTCGATTACTCCGGCGCCCAGGCCTGCAAGGCGCTGCGCGAGGAGGGCTACCGCGTCATCCTCGTCAACAGCAACCCGGCGACGATCATGACCGACCCGGGCATGGCGGACGCCACCTACATCGAGCCCATCACCTGGACGGTGGTGGAAAAGATCATCGCCAAGGAGCGTGCTGCGCACCCCGACGAGCGCATGGCCCTGCTGCCCACGATGGGCGGCCAGACGGCGCTGAACTGCGCCCTCGACCTGCACCGCCATGGGGTGCTGGCCCGACACGGCGTGGAGATGATCGGCGCCAACGAGCACGCCATCGAGAAGGCCGAGGACCGCATGAAGTTCAAGGACGCGATGACGTCCATCGGTCTGGACTCGGCCAAGAGCGGCGTCGCGCACAGCATGGAAATGGCGCTGGCGGTGCAGAAGAGCATCGTGGCGCAGATCGGCGGCAACGGCTTCCCGATGGTCATCCGCCCCAGCTTCACGATGGGCGGCACGGGCGGCGGCATCGCCTACAACCCCGAGGAATTCGAGGAGATCTGCAAGCGCGGCCTGGACCTGAGCCCGACCAAGGAGCTGCTGATCGAGGAGAGCCTGATCGGCTGGAAGGAGTTCGAGATGGAAGTGGTCCGCGACCGCGCGGACAACTGCATCATCGTCTGCAGCATCGAGAACCTGGACCCGATGGGCATCCACACCGGTGACAGCATCACCGTGGCGCCGGCGCAGACGCTCACCG
>JBBSCX010000326.1:0-4553 GCA_038249905.1 Burkholderiales bacterium | reverse complement strand
GCTCGGCGCCCAGCCGGTTGAAGGGCTCGAACAAGGCCGCCTGCTGCGCGGCACTCAGGCCCACGCCGGTGTCGGCCACGGCCAGAACCACGCTGTCGCCTTCGGCCGCCAACTTTACCGTCAGCCGTACCCGGCCGCCGGGGCGGTTGTACTTGCAGGCGTTGGACAACAGGTTGACCAGCACCTGGCGCAGGCGGGTCGAATCGCCGCGCACGGCCAGGCCCAGTGGCAACGGGTCGGCCTCGGCCTGCACCTGCGCAGCGCGGGCGGTGGCCTCGACCATGCGCAGGCACTCGGCCACGACCGGCGCAAGCGCCACCGCGTCCTGCGAGATGACCAAGGTGCCGGACTCGATGCGCGACAGGTCGAGCACGTCGTTGATCAGATCCAGCAGATGCCAGCCCGCGGTCTCGATGTGGCCCAGCTGTTCGCCCACCCCGGCCGGCAACGCGCGCTCACGCAGGCGCAGCACCTGCGAGAAGCCGAGGATGGCGTTCAGCGGCGTGCGCAACTCGTGGCTCATGCGTGACAGGAAGTCGGTCTTGGCCCGGTTGGCACGCTCGGCCACGTCGCGTGCGGCGGCCAGCTCGGTGGTGCGCGCCGCCACGCGCTGCTCCAGCGCCTCGTTGTAGGTCTGCAGCGAGCGTTCGGCCTCGATGCGCGCGTTGATGTCGCTGAACGAGGTTGCCGCGGCCAGTGGCAGGCCCGAGGACGCGGCGCGCAGCGGCTGCGAACTGATGGAAATCCAGACCTCGCTGCCGTCGGCGCGGTGCACCTGCATCGTCAGGTCGTGAACCGCCTGGCCGCTGCGAAGCGCCAGTCCCCCAGGGTGGTCCTCGGTGGGCCAGGGCCGGCCATCGGGGTAGCGGGTGTGCCAGCCCGTCGGCAGCGGTTCGTGGCCCATCACTTGCGGCCGGCTCAAGCCCAGGATGCGGCAGGCCGCGGCGTTGCAGCCGAGCACCCGGCCGTCGGCCGAGACGAAGATCACGCCCTCGGCCAGGGCCTCGACCAGCTGGCGCTGATGCTGGTCGGCGTCCTGCAGTGCCTGCAGCCGCTGCTGCATGGCCAGGGCCAGGTGGTTGAAGCCAGCGGTCAGGCGCGCCGTGTCTTCGTCGCCATCCACGGCCAGAGGGGTCACCTGATCGCCGGCCGCCAGGCGGTCCACGGCGGCGGACAGGGCCTGCAGGCGACGCGTCAGCAGCCCGGACAGGACCCATTGCAGCAGTGCGGCCGCCACCAGGCCGGCCGCACCGGTGGCCAGCAGCCCGCCGAGCAGTTTTCGCTGCGACTGGCGCAAGCTGGCGTCGGACACCCCGAAGCGGTAGCCGCCCCGCAGCTGGGTGCCCTGCAGGATGTCACCGTTGAAGTGAAAGATGCCGTTCTGCGCAAGCAGTGGCGCGGCGTCGGCGCTGCCGGCATCGATGGCACGTACCACGCTCAACTTGTCGCTCAGTGTGCCGCTCAGTGTGCCGCTCTGTGTGCTGCTCGGTGTGCCGCTCGGTGTGCCGGCGGCCACGGCCGCGGCGGCCCCGCCAGCGCTGGCCACGGGCCTGCCCTGCTCGTCATGCACCTCGACATAGGTGAACCAGCCGCCGGCCACCAGGCTTTGCAGCAGGTCTTTCGCCGCCGTCACGTCACGCTGCACCAGCAACGGCGCCAGCGCTGCCGACAGCAGCCGGGCGTGGCTTTCGGCGCTGCGCGCCACCTCGTCGTGCAACGCCCTCGTCATGCGGTCCATGGCCGCAATCAGCATCGCCGCCGTCAGCACGGCGAACACGGCCAGCGCAGCGGCAACAAAACGCGAGCGCAGTGACTTCATGGCGCAGATGGTAGTTGCCGCCAGCCCTCGATCTACCCCACCAGCCCCCGCCGGCCCTCGCTCAGAACCCGCCCCGCCGCTACAGATCGCACAGCTGGCGCCGATATGGCGACATGGCCCGGGCTGGTCCCGGCTCGGGGCCGCTCCACACCATTCCATGTCCAAGCTGCTTGCTCCCCTGAAGACCCGCCCCCGGCTGGCCGCCCTCGGCGTCGTGGGTGTGGCGCTGTGCGCGCTGCCCCTGGTGCAACTGCTGCGCTACCAGAGCGCCGCACTCGACGAGGTGCGTGCCCGCCAGCAGGGCCTGGAGCCCGTGGCACAGACCGTCGCACTGCAACGCGGCCTGGTGTCGCACCGCGACCTGGCCGGCGCCGTGCTGCGAGGCCGCATCGAGCACGAGCCGGCACGCCAGGACATGCAACAGCGCGTGGATACCCGGGCGCTGAACCTGCAGGCCCTGCTTGACGGCATCGGCGAGGTGCGCGCCCGCGACGAGGCACGTGATCTGCGCCAGGACTGGAGCGCGCTGAGCGCCCGCGTGCAGGCGCGGCAGCTGGAGGCGACCGACAGCGATGCCGGCCACCGGTTGCTGATCGAGCAGTCGCTGCAGGTCGTCGACCTGGTGACGCTGACGGCGCAGGCCACGCCAGACCCGGCCAGCCCCACCGCGCTGGTGGCCCTGGTCGCGCTGGCGCGTCTGCAAGCAGACCTGGCCGTGGCCGGGCCGTCGGCACCGCCGGGCGCGTCGATCCAGGCCACCCAGGCCCTGCAGACGTTGAGCCTGGCGATGCAGACCGAGTTGCAGGGCCGCCGTCAGTCACTGGAGCAGCAGCGCCAGGCCGGCACGGCCGCCCTGGCGCTGCTGGCAATGCTCGGCGCCGGCCTGCTGTGGGCGGCCTTGCGTGCCGGTGCGGGCACACCTTCGGGCCCGGCCTCTGGCGCAAGCCGCGACCATGCCCACGAGGCCCTGGATGCAGGCGCGGCGGGCACAGCGCCCGCGCCCGATGGCGCGGCACCGCAGCGCGCCGAAGCCGGGCGGCTGCTGAACCGCCTGCGCCAGCGCCACGACGATGGGCGGCCGGCGACGCGCCGCGACCCCAGTGAGACCTTGCCGCCAGTGGACTGAAGGCGGGCGCGGTGTCCAGCAAGCGTTGCAGCGGTCTCTGGTCCGCAAGGCGCGTCGTCAGGCGGACGCATGGGCATGGGCATGGGCATAGGCATAGGCCACGGCCAGGCAAGTCGGCGCTGCGCTCAGGTGATGTCGAATGGATCATTCGGTATGACGCAGAGCGAGCTCATGAACTTCATCACACTCAAGCTACCTGACGATCTGAATGCCGCCTTGAACAAGGTCAGCCGCAAGCGTGGGCTCTCCAAGTCGGCGGTGGTGCGTGAGGCGCTGCAGCAGTCGCTGTTGACGCAGGGCGTTGCGGCCAGCGCGGCCGAACGTTGGGTGGCGCAGTGGCAGGGCAGTTTGCGCCTGCCGGCCGCAAGCGATGTCGCCGTCAGCGACCCCCGGCTGGCGCACTTGTTGTCCAAGCACGCGCGCTGAGCCGCGATGCGCCTGCTGATCGACATCAACGTGGTGCTTGATGTCGCCTTGCAACGCGCAGGTGCGCCGGCATCGGCCAAGTTGCTGGCCCTGTGCGGCCGCCAGCACGAAGGCTGGCTCGCCTGGCATTCGGTGGCCACACTGGCCTGCCTCATCGAGCGCCAGCAGTCCGCCATCTCGTCGCGCGACTTCATCCGCGGCCTGCTGGTTTGGGCACAGGTGGCGCAGACCGGCACAGCCGATGCGGTGGCTGCGCTCGACTTGCCGATGCCGGACTTCGAAAACGCGCTTCAGGCGGCCGCTGCCATGGCCTGTGGCGCGCAAGTGATCGTCACCCGCAACGAGCGCGACTTCAAGGGCTCGCCTGTGCCGGCGATAACTCCCGGGTTAGGAATCACAGACAACCTTCCGTAGCACACCACCCGCCAGAACAGCCCTTTCGGCAATCCCACGATTAACAGCCTCCCCGGACTTTCCCGTAGGGGTCCGTCCAAACGCGCACCCCAGATTGATGACTTTTCTGCGTCCGACTCGAAACAAAACCTGGGATGATTGCAGTCCTTTCAGTCATGTCAGCTTTGTAACGCTGACGGCTAAAACAGGTTAGGCCTCAAGATATACGATTATGGCACTCCACGAACTTGTCCCGAATCACATATGGTCCGCGCAGCAGTCGTTGCACTTCGGTCCGATCAAAATTCAGACGCGCATGACCGTGATTCGCCTTCGGGACGGTGCTCTCTGGGTTCACTCACCTATTGAGCCGACTCCAGGCTTGTTGGCGGAATTGTCAAGCCAAGGCGAAGTTCGGTATGTACTCGCTCCTAATCGAACCCATCACCTATTCTTTCGACGCTTTCTGAAGTCGTTCCCACAAGCAAGAGGCTTCGTAGCCCCTGGCTTGGCCGAAAAGGTCAATGATCTATCTCAGTATCCTGATGTACCAACGCCCGGACCGTGGCAGGACGAGTTACAGAGTTGGTTCATAGATGGGCTACCCGTTCTCAGTGAAACAGTCTGGTTTCACGAGCGCACCGGGACGCTTTTACTGACGGATCTACTGTTTTGCTTTGGGACGCACAACACTGGTTTGGCGAAACTGGTCGCAAGACTTCTTGGCGTCTATGACCGACTGGGGATGTCTTTGACGATGAAGCTGATGACAAAGGACAAACAGGCTCT
>JBBSCX010000325.1:0-4559 GCA_038249905.1 Burkholderiales bacterium | reverse complement strand
GTCATCACGATCGGCCGCGCGCGCTTGTGGCAGGCGTCCATCAACGCGTCCCAGCGCGTCATGCCGCGGTCGCGCCGGGCGACGATGGCGTACTCGACCAGCAGGATCGAGTTCTTGGTGGCGATGCCCAGCAGCATGATCATGCCGATCATGGCCGGCATGGTCAGGTCGCTGCGCGTGACGTACAGCGCAAGGACCGCCCCTGGGACCGACAGCACCAGTGCGGCCAGGATCGTCACCGGCTGCACCCAGGCATGAAACAGCAGCACCAGCACGACGTAGATGCACAGCACGCCCGTGGCGATGGCCAGCGCGAAGCTGACGGCCAACTCGGCCATCGCCTCGGCGTCGCCGATGGTGGTCTTGATCACACCCGGCGGCAGGTTCTGCAGGCTGGGCAAGGCATCCGTCAGGGCCTGCACCTCGCCCAGCGGCATGCCGTTCAGCTCGATCTCGAAGTTGACGTTGCGCTGGCGGTTGAAGCGGTCGATCTGCGCCGGTCCGGCCGCCATCTCCAGCGTGGCCACGCTGTTCAGCGGCACCGGGCCGCGCGCGCCGGGGATGGCCAGGCGCTCGATCAGGCTCAGGTCGGCGCGGGCATCGGCCTGCAGGCGCACGACCACCGGCACCTGGCGCTGGCTCAGGTTGAGCTTGGCCAAGCCCTGGTCGTAGTCGCCCGCGGTGGCGATGCGCAAGGTGTCGGCGATGGCCGCACTGCTGACGCCCAGGTCGGCGGCGCGCGCGAAGTCGGGCCGCACCACCAGTTCGGGCCGCTGCAGGCTGGAGGTGCTGGTGACGTTGCCGATGCCGGACACGGTGCGCAATTCCTGCTCGACCTTGGAGGCATGCGCCGACAGCACGGCGCCGTCCTCGCCGGCCAGCACCAGCACGTACTTTTCTGAACTGCCGCCGAAGCCGACGTTGAAGCGCGCGCCCGGTATCGCTTCCAGCCGCTGGCGCAGATCGCCTTCGATGTCCTGTTTGCTGATGCCGCTGCGCTCACTGCGCGATGTCAGGTTCAGCGTCAGCGTGGCCTTGCGTGCCTCGGCGGCACCCTGGGGTGCGAAGGGGTCGCCCCCGGCGCTGCCACCACCGACCGCCGTGTAGACCAGCTTGACATGCGGGTTGCCCTGCACCGCCTCGCGCGCGCGCTCGGCCACGGCCAGGGTCTGGCGAAAGGTGCTGCCGGGTGGCAGCGCGACATAAACCTGGGTCTGACTCAAGTCGTCGGGCGGGATGAAGCCACCGGCGATCTGACCCGTGAACAGCGGCGCACAACTGGCCACGCTGAACACCGCCGCACCCGCCAGGGTCCACAGCCGATTCCTGCCGCACCAGGCGGCCATGCACATGTAGGCCTTCATCCAGGCGGCTTCGGGGTGGTCCTTCTTCGGCCGGCTCAGCAGATAGGCCGCCATCATCGGCGTCAGCATGCGCGCCACGACCAGGCTGAAGAAGACCGCGATCGCCGCCGTCCAGCCGAACTGGACGAAGAACTTGCCCGGCACCCCGCTCATGAAGGCCGTAGGCAAAAACACCGCGATCAACGTGAAGGTGGTGGCGATGACCGCCAGCCCGATCTCGTCGGCCGCCTCCATCGCCGCCTGCACCGGCGTCTTGCCCATGCGCAGGTGGCGCATGATGTTCTCGATCTCGACGATGGCGTCATCCACGAGGATGCCCACCACCAGGCTCAGGCTCAGCAGCGTGATGACGTTCAGGCTGAAGCCCATCAGGTACATGGCGCCGAAGGTCGGGATGATGGACAGCGGCAGCGCTACCGCAGCGACGATGGTGGCGCGCCAGTCGCGCAGGAAGAACCAGACCACGATCACGGCCAGGATCGCGCCTTCCACCATCAGCCACATGCTGCCGTGGAAGTTCTCGATCACGGGATCGACGAAGTTGAAGGCCTCGGTGACGGTGATGTCGGGGTGCTGTGCCTTCAGCTTGTCCAGCGCCGTCTGCACACCTTCGGCGACATCGACCTCGCCTGCGCCACGCGAACGCACGACCTCGAACCCGACCACGGGCAGGCCGTTCAGCAGCGCCGCGCTGCGCTGCTCAGCCACCGTGTCGGTGACCGTGGCCACGCTGCCCAGGCGCAGGTGGCGGCCGTCGGACAGCGTGATCTGCATGTCCGCCAGCTGCTGCGCCGTCTGCACCGTGGCGATGGTGCGCACCGACTGCTCGGCGCCGCCGAAGTCGGTGCGGCCGCCGCTGGCTTCCTGCTGCATGCTGCGCAGCGCGCGCGAGATGTCGGCGGCGGTGGCGTTCAGCGCCAGCAGCCTGGCAGGGTCCAGATCGACCTGCACCTCGCGCGTGGCACCACCCACGCGCGACACCGCACCCACGCCGCGCACGGCCAGCAGCGCGCGCGCGACGTCGTTGTCGACGAACCACGACAGCGCCTCGCCGTCCATGCGTGACGAGGCCACGGTGTAGGTCAGGATGGGCAGGCCGGCCAGGTTGGCCTTGCTGATCTGCGGGTCGCGCAGGTCGGCCGGCAGGTCGGACCGCACGCGCTGCACGGCGTCGCGCACATCGTCCAGCGCTTCCTGGGTCGGCTTCTCGATGCGGAACTCGACCGTGATGCTGGCGCTGCCGTCCTGCACCTTGGTGTAAATGTTCTTCACGCCCTGCAGCGTGGCCACCGAGTTCTCGATCTTGCGCGCGACCTCGGTCTCCATCTGCGCCGGCGCGGCGCCGGGCAGGCTGGCGGTGACGGTGACGGTGGGCAGGTCGATGTCGGGAAACTGCTGCACCTTGATGGCGCTGAAGCCCAGCAGCCCGGCCAGCGTCAGCAGCAGAAACAGCAGCAGCGCCGGGATCGGGTTGCGGATCGAGTACGAGGAAACGTTGATGGCCATGACGGGGCTCTGGGTCGCGTGCTGTGGCGCTGGGTTCAGGACTTGGCCGCGACCGCGCTCGGGCGCGACGGGCCGGCCGGTGTGGATGCAGGCACGAGCACGGGCGCTGACGCGGGCACCGTTGAAGGCACAGGCACAGGCAAAGGCGCATCGACCACGCGCACGGTGTCGCCATCGCCCAGGAAGCCGGCCCCTTCGGCGACGACGCGGGCCTGGGCCTGCAGACCGCTGGTGATCTCGACCCGCTCGCCCACGCGCCGGCCCACCGTCACCTTGACCTGGCTGACACGCTGCTGCGCATCGACCGTGAACACATAGCTGTAGCCATCGCGCAGCAGCACGGCGCCGGCCGGAACGGTCAGGGCTTCGGCCTGACCGACGTCGAACTCACCGCGCGCAAACATGCCGGCGCGGGCGCCAGTGGCGGCGGTAGCGGCCGGCAGGTCGACATAGACCAGACCGTTGCGGGTGCCTGCATCCACGGTCGGGCCCACCATGCGCAGGCGACCGGCGATGGCGGCGCCGCCGGCCGGCACCACGCGCACCGCCTGGCCGGGCTTCAGCGCAGCCAGGTCGGTGCCCGCGACCTCGGCACGCCATTCCAGACGGCCCTGGCGGATCAGGCGAAACAGTTCCTGCCCGGCAGGCACCACGGCACCGACGGTGGCGCCGCGGGCCGAGATCACGCCATCGTCGGGCGCCAGCACCTGCGCCTGGGCCACACGCAATGCCAGCACCTGCAATGCCGCACGCTGCGCCTGCACCCGCGCCGCGGCGGTGCGCTCTGCCGTCAGCAGCTGGCTGACCTGCTGGGCGCTGATGACGCCCTTGGGACCCAGATCGCGGGCCCGGTCGGCATTGGCCGTGGCTTCGGCCAGCAGGGCCTCGGCTTCGGCCACGGCCGCGCGGCCCTGGGCCTGATCGGCCTTCACCATGGCCGCGTCGAACACCGCCAGCACCTGGCCGCGTCGCACCACGTCGCCGACATTGACGCGCACCTCGGCCAAGCGCATGCCCTGGGCCTCGGCGCCGACGCTGGCTTCCTGCCAGGCGAACAGGCCACCATTGGCAGCCACTGCCAATGGCAGGGTTTCGCGCCGCGGTGCCGTCACCGTGACGGTCAGCGCCGGGCGGGCGCCAGCGGGCGCTGCGCCTTCGGCCGCGACGGCGGGCGCTGCCGACTTGTCATCGATCAGCATGAACGCCGCAATCGCCAGGACGCCGACCACGGCGGCGCCTCCGATCCAGACCGGGCGGGAAAAGCGGCCGCTCGAGCCGGTGGCAGGCAGCACCGCGGGCTCTGTGTCGGTGGCGGCAGAAGTGGGAGCGGATGGCAATTTCATGGTCGACGCTCAGGCTTGTGCGGTGGGGGCGGTGGGGGCGGTGGGGGCGGAAGTACGGCTGGGATCGTGACTGGCATCGCGGCCGGCATCTCGGCTGGCATCGCCGCGCCGGCCGATCTCGGCCTGCACCATGCCCAGGGCATAACACTGCAGGCGGTCGGCCCAGATGGCGATGGCGCCCGGGCCGTCCATCAAGCCCGGGGCAACACGGTCGGTGATGTCGCGGCCCACGTGCATGTGCACACCCAGTCCGGCCAGGGCCACGGCCAGGCGCTGCACGTCGTCGTCGGGCTGGGCCAGTCCCAGGTGCTGGCACAGCCGCTGCACCAGGGCATGGTGCATGGGC
>JBBSCX010000324.1:0-4572 GCA_038249905.1 Burkholderiales bacterium | reverse complement strand
GCTGCTGCGCGCGCAGGGCCTCGATCAACGGCGCGGCAGCACGGGTCTCGCCCAGCGACACGGCATGCAGCCACAGCCGGCCGGTAGCTGGCCCGCCGTCCTTGCCGTCCTTGCCGTCAACGTCCTCAGCGTCTTCAGCAGCGCCAAACCCCAGGCGCTCTTGCCAGTGCCTGCGGTAACCGGGCTCGGCCCGCCCCCGCCGCCACAGCCGCGCCAGGTAGGCCGGCGTGGCCAGGCGCAGCACGGTGGCATACAGCGCCAGGGCCACACGCTCGGCCGGGGTCATGGCCTTGGCGCGGGTGTGGCGCGGGCTTGGCGCGGGTTCGGCGCGAATATGACGGCAGATGCAGCCGTGGCCGGGCGCCGGATCAGTGCGCCGCCACTGCCACTTCGGCATCGGCCTTCACGTCGCGCAGCGCGGCCATGAAGTCTCGCTCGATGCGCGCCAGCGCCTCGGGCGTGTGACCCTCGAAGCGCAATACCAGCACCGGTGTGGTGTTGCTGGCGCGGATGAGGCCGAAGCCGTCGGCAAAGTCCACCCGCAGGCCGTCGACGGTGCCGACCTCGCCACCCGCGAAATGCAAGCGCCCGTCGGCCGCACGCGCCAGCAGTTCGGCCACCACCGCGTGGTGCTCGCCTTCGGCGCAGGGCACATTCAGTTCGGGCGTGCTGAAGCTGGTGGGCAGGGCATCGAGGAAGGCGCTGGGGTTCTTCTCGCGGCTCAGGATCTCGAGCAAACGCGCCGCGGTGTACATCGCGTCATCGAAGCCGTACCAGCGCTCGCCGAAGAACAGGTGGCCGCTCATCTCGCCGGCAAAGGGTGCGTTCAGCTCCTTCAGCTTGGCCTTGATCAGCGAATGCCCGGTCTTGTAAAGCACCGGCTTGCCGCCGGCCTTGCGGATGGCCACCGGCAGGCGCTGGCTGCACTTGACATCGAAGATGATGGGCGCGCCCTTGTGCCGCTTCAGGATGTCGCGCGCAAACAGCATGATCTGCCGGTCGGGATAGATGATGTGGCCCTGCGCCGTGACCACGCCCAGGCGGTCGCCGTCGCCGTCGAAGGCCAGGCCCAGTTCGGCGCCGGTGGCATGCACGACCTTGATCAGGTCGGCCAGGTTCTCGGGCTTGCTCGGGTCCGGATGGTGGTTGGGGAAGTCGCCATCCACCTTGGAGTACAGGTCGATGACCTCGCAGCCCAGCGCCTTCAGGATGGCCGGAGCGGTGGCGCCGGGGATGCCATTGCCGCTGTCGACGACGATCTTCATCGGCCGCGCCAGCTTGCAGTCGCCGACGATGCGGGCCTGGTACTCGGGCACGATGTCCATCGCCGCGGTGCGCCCGCGCGTCGTCGCATAGGTCTCGGTCTCGATGCGCTGGCGCAGCTTCTGGATGTCGGCGCCGTAGATGGCACGGCCGGCCATCACCATCTTGAAGCCGTTGTAGTCCTTGGGGTTGTGGCTGCCGGTGACCATGATGCCGCTGCTGCAGCCATGTGCGGCGCGCGTGGCGGCGACGTAATACAGCATCGGCGTCGTCACCATGCCGATGTCCACCACGTCCAGGCCGGTGCTCTTCAGCCCGCGGATCAGCGCTTTGGCCAGACCCGGGCCCGACACGCGCCCGTCGCGGCCCACCGCCACCGCACGCTCGCCGGCAGCCAGCGCCTCGCTGCCGAAAGCGCGGCCCAGGTGTTCGGCAAAGGCCTCGTCGATGTTGCGTCCGACGACGCCGCGGATGTCGTAGGCCTTGAAGACGGTCGGGTCGATCTGCATGGGAGGGGTGGCGCCTTGCGGCCGGTTTCGAGCAGCGGCGGATTGTAGGCAGGCTACTTCTGCTCCCAACCCTGCTCCCGAACCGGTGCTCCCGACTCCGCCACCGACGCGCCGCAAGCCGCCCGCCGCGCTGTCGATCCGTCGGCCGTGCTCGCCGTTGGTCGACGCCCAGCGGCGGTGCGGCGTGCGCTTCCTACACTGCGTCCCATGCACATCGACCGAAGCCTGCTGCGCGCCTCCTGGCAATCATGGATCAGCAGCGACCGCGGCCGCGGCGGTGGCCCCTGGTGGCTGCCGTGGCTCTGGACGCTGCTGTTCGCCGCCATGCTGGCGGTGCCCTTCACGGTGTTCGGCTTCTGGGCCTATGGCAGCGGCGCAGGCGCCTGGCGCAATCTGGCGGGCTGGGCCGAGTGGTATGGCAAGAACTTCATCGTCACGCTGACAGTGTCGGTCGTCATCCACCTGCTGTTCGACCTCGGCCGCGCCGTCTTCGCCACGCCCGAGCGCGTGGCGCGCTGGCGGCCCTGGCAGCGTTCGACCTATTTCGCCGGTGTGCCCATGCTGGGCGTGCTGCTGAGCTGGCCGGTGGGCGTCGCTCTGGCGGGTGGCAATGTGCTGACCTGGGTGCAGGGCGACGAAGGCGCCAACGTCATCGTCGGCACGGTGCTGGCGTCGTTGACGATCACGCTGCTGATGCACCAGTACTTCGCCAGCCGACACCGCGAGATCGTCGCCGAACGCCGCGCCACCGAGGCCCAATTGCGATTGCTGCAAGCGCAGATCGAGCCGCACTTCCTGTTCAACACCCTGGCCAATGTGCACAGCCTGATGGACCACGACCCGCCCAAGGCACGCGCCATGCTGGCCAGCTTCACCGACCACCTGCGCGCCACGCTGGGCACCTTGCGCAGCGAAACCAGCACCGTCGGCCACGAACTCGACCTGGCGCAGAGTTATCTGCAGTTGCTGCAGATGCGCATGGAAGACCGGCTGCGTTTCGAGATCGACAGCGACCCGGCAGCGCGGAGCCAGCCGCTGCCATCGCTGCTGCTGCAGCCGCTGGTGGAGAACGCGGTGATGCACGGCCTGGAACCCAGCATCGACGGCGGCTGCGTGCAGGTGCGGGCGCGGGTCGATGGCGGCCGGCTGGTGCTGAGCGTGCAGGACGACGGGCGCGGCCCCGACGCCGCCAGCCGCGCCAGGCCCGGCACGAGGCTCGGCGCCAGGCTCGGCACCACCCCCGACACCACCCCCGGCACCACTCCCGGCACCAGCGCCACGCCCGGAACCCGCGGCCACGGCATCGCCCTGGCCAACATCCGCGAGCGCCTGCAGGCGCGCTACGGCAATGCCGGCTCGCTGAGCATCGAAGCCACCCACCCGGGCACGCGGGCCACGCTCAGCCTGCCGCTGGAGAACGCATGACCAGCGCCCTGATCGCCGACGACGAACCCCACCTGGCCCGCGCGCTGGGCGCCGAACTGCAGCGCCTGTGGCCTGAACTGCAGGTCGTGCACACCGCGCGCAACGGCGTGGAGGCGGCCGAACGCATCGCCGCATTGCAGCCCGACCTGGCCTTCCTCGACATCCAGATGCCAGGCCTGACCGGGCTGGAGGTGGCCCAAGGCATCGAGGGCGCCACACGGGTGGTGTTCGTCACCGCCTACGACGAATACGCGGTGCAGGCCTTCGAGCACGAGGCGCTGGACTATGTGCTCAAGCCCGTGACTGCCGAACGCCTGGGCCGCACGCTGGAGCGGGTGCGGCGTGCGCTGGCCGCGGCCGCGCCGCCCGAGGAAGACGCGCGCTTGCTGGCCGCGCTGCAGCGGCTGATGGGCAAAGCCGGCACAGCTGGCACAGCCGGTACGTCGGAGACTGCATCCGCCGCGCCCGCCTACCTGCGCTGGGTGCGCGCCAGCATGGGCGAACTGACGCACCAGATCCCGGTCGAGCAGGTGCTTTTTTTCCACGCCGACGACAAGTACACCTGCGTGCGCACGGCGCAAGCCGAACACCTGATCCGCACCGCCATCACCGATCTGGCGGCACAGCTCGACCCGCAGCGCTTCGTGCAGGTGCACCGCTCGACCCTGATCAACCTCGACCACCTCGCCGGCACCCGCCGCGACGAGGCCAGCCGGCTGTGGCTGCGGGTGCATGGTCATGCGCACGAACTGCCCGTCAGCCGCGCCTACGTGCACCTGTTCAAGGCCATGTAAGGCGCCGCTGCGGGGCTTGATTTGCACCGCTGCGGCCCGATATGTCTGGCATGAACACACAGACCCGCCGTGAACTGCCCGCCCGCCTGCACACGCTGGCGGCCATGGCCTCGTTGCTGGAGCGCCTGGAGCACACCCCCGCCTCGGCCACCGGCGCCAGCGCCGATCAATACCGCGGCGTGGCCCGCCAGGTGACATCGCTGCTGGCCCTGGCCGAGCCCGACGAACACCTGCATGCGCTGCTGAACGCGGCACCGAACACGGCCGAGCTGTACGAGAACATGCGCTACGACATCGCCGGCCTGTGCCGCACGCCACTGCAAGCAGCGCTGAAGGCCGAAATGGATGCGGCAGCCTTGATCAAGCGCCTGCGCACCAAGAAGGGGTGATCTCTCGGCCGCGGTTCGACCGCGGCCTGACTGCGGCACGACAGGTCCGGAAACGGCCAGTCCCCGCCCGGCCGGTGCCTATGATGCCGGCATGTTCTCCGTCGCCGACACCCCAGCCGACCCCGCCGCCGCAGAGGCTCGGCAAGCACAGTATCTGGCGTTGCAGGCCCGCGATGCGCGCTTCGACGGCCG
>JBBSCX010000323.1:0-4586 GCA_038249905.1 Burkholderiales bacterium | reverse complement strand
CGGATTGCCCGCGATCGACGGCGCTTCGCGGTGGCTGGAGGCCGATGCGGGCGGTGCGGCAAGCAGCGCGGCCGCGAGGCCAATGCCCAGCGAACCGATGGTTCGCTGCAGAGGTGCGAGGGCAAACGGACATGACTTCATGGGCGTCTCCTGACAAGGTGGCTGAAGGGCAGTGTGGTCGAGCTTCCCGCAACGGGGACGACCTTGACACCGTGGTCCCGCCGCTCATGCCGACGGATTCCGGCCGTGAACCTAACGGACTGCCCCATCGTGCTCTGTGCGCCTGCGAACAATTCTGGAAAAGTCCTGGCGCTTCATTCGGCCGCTCCGGGGCAGGCCTCGGCCGGCTTCGGTCTTGACGAGAAATTGATGCGGGTCCGATAGCTTCGGTCTTCTTTTCACCGTCCGTCGCGCAAGGAACATGTCCATGAGCCCAATTCCAGCTTCTGCCGCTTCTGCCCATTTGCTCGGGCTCGCTGTGGCCGCATTGTTGGCCTTTCAGCCTGCGGTCCAGGCCCAGGTGCCAGCGATCGCCCCGCAGCCCACAGCGGCGGCCCCGAAAGTCCTGCTCGTCGTCAGCAGCGAAGGGCGGCATGACGCCAGTGGCAAGCCGGTTCGCCCCGGCTTCGAGATGGACGAGTTTGCGCTGGCCTGGCTGGTGCTGCGCGCCAACGGGCTGCAGGTCGAGGTCGCCAGCCCGCGCGGCGGGGCCGTGGTCGCCGACGGCTACAAACCGCAGGACGACCACATCCAGGCACTGAAGGCCGACACCCAGGCTGTGGCCGCGCTGGCCGCCACGCGGCGCACGCAGGACGTGATGCCGGGTGAGCACGCGGCCATCTTCATCGTCGGCGGCAAAGGCGCCATGTTTGACCTGCCGCGCGATGCCGCGCTGACGCGGCTGCTCGGCACACACCACGCGCAAGGGGGAGTGCTGGCTGCGGTGTGCCATGGCCCCGCAGCACTGGCCGAGGTCAAGCGTCCGGATGGCCTGCCCCTGATGACCGGGCGGCGCATGACGGGCTTCACCGACGAAGAGGAAAGCACCTTCGGCAAGCGCTGGGCCGCCGAGTACCCGTTCTGGCTGGAACGCCGCATGCGCGAGCAGGGCGCGCAATGGGAAGAGGCCCCCATGATGTTGCCCAAGCTCGTCGTCGATGACCGCCTGATCACCGGACAGAACCCCTTTTCAACCACTCTCGCGGCCGAGGCCGTGGTGCGTGCGCTGGGCCGCACGCCGGTGGCCCGCACGGCATTGCGCGAAGAGGCCAGCATGCAGGTCGTGCAATGGATGCTGGCCGGTGAGCAAGCCGCGGCGCAGGCCTTGCTGGCGGCCGATCCCGATCGCTACAAGACAGACTTGATCGCGATGCTCGGCTTCTACCAGCATGGCGCGGCGCCCGACGATGCAGCGCGGCGCCAGGCCATCGCCCTGATGGAACTGGCGGCGCCGCACTTCCACAACCCACGCTTTCGCTACGAACTGGCCCAGGCCCAGGCAGGGCAGGGCAACAAGGCGCGGGCGCGCGACCTGCTCCAGCTCGTGCTTGTCGCCAAGCCCGGCGATGCAGAGGCGACCAAGGCGCTGGCCGGCCTCTCAGAGTGAGTTTGCCGCTGCATTCCCCGCGTGACAGGGTGTGCTGGGGAGTTGCCCGAGCACCTCTGAGCGATACCGGCAAAGGTCGTCCAGGATGCGAAGCCACCCGGATCAAACCCCGAAGGCCTTCAGCAGCGTGTCGAGTGCGCCTTCGAGTCCGCGCCCGAACAGACCGCCGCGCGCCGACGGCGCAGGGGTCTCGGCAACCACGACGTGGCCGCGGTCGCCGGTCCAGCGGTCCTGGAACAGGGGGCGCTGTCCGAACAGGTACGAGGGGAAGGTTTCGTTGCGTGCCACCGCGTAGGCCAGCCGGGCGCTGAAGCCCAGCGTGGCCGCCTGGTTGACGCTGCGCCCGCTGCTCACGGCTTCCATGCGAACCCCGCGCGGACCCTGCACGATCAGCTGCACGGGGCCGTGAAAGACGAGAAAGCGAAGCTGCAATGTCAGCCAGGCGCTGAGGTGACCGAGTCGCCAGTGGCGGCTGATGCGCACCGGCGCCTGGCCCGGCTGCACCACGCCTGCCAGGCAGCGCGGCTGCAGCACCAGCGCCGCGCCTGCGGGCACTTCAATGCACGCGAACTCGGCCAGCGGATCGGTCGTCGACGACACCGTGATGCGCTGCAAGCGCCCGACCCGCACGCGCAGCAGGCCCACCATGCCGGCGGCCAGGCTCGTCAGCGGCATGCGCCAGTCGAGCAGCCACCGCGTGTCCTTGTCGGCTTCCAGCGGGGTGCCGTGCAGGTATTGCGGACGCAGCAGCAGTTGCTGCCCGGGCGCCAGCCGCAGCGACAGTGACGGCGCCGAGATGCGGTCGTCGGCGGGTGTCAGCAGTGCCGCCAGGGCCGGGGTGCCGTCGACCGCGGATGCGGATTGCCCGCCGCCCTGCGCCGTGATGGCGGTCAGCGCGCCGGATTCGTCGGGCAGCAGTTGCAGCGGCGGCCGGCGCGTCGCCAGCGGCGCCACCACGCAATAGGCCAGTCCCTTGACGAGCAACGGCGAAAGCAGCACCGCCGCCAGGATCGCCAATGCCTGTGGCAGGACCTCGATCACCGGGCGCAGCAGCCGGCGCAGCGCCGAGCCTTCGAGCAGCGCCTCGATGCGACCGATCTCCTCGTCGTAGGGCGCCAGCAGGCGGTCGAGCGGCGCGCTTTCGATCGCGAAGCCCGGCGGACCCTGCCGGCCGCGCAGGGCTTCGATCAGCGTCTGCTGGGCGGCGACGCGGGCCCGCGTGTCTGCGCCCAGCGGCCCCAGCCGGCGCTCTGTCGCCTCCAGCGCCTTCATGCGCGTCCAGGCGGGCGTGAGAGGGATCTGCCAGGCCCAGGGCTGCGCCAGCGACAGCCGCCACTGCTCGTGCTTGTTCTGCGCGAGCTCGAATTCGGCCTGCGCCAGTTGCCCACGCAGATCGACCAGCCGCGCTTCGGCCTGGATCGGGCCCGCCAGGAAGTCGTGCAGCCGCCGCGCATGGTCCAGCCCCTGCTGGCCGAGGGCGATCTGCAGGTCCATCTCGACCAGCCGGCGAAAGGTCGGCGTGGTCGGCAGCAGGCGCTCGACGGGGTGGGCATGCCACAGCGCGTCGCGCTCGGCCTGCTTCAGCACCAGCGCGACTTCCAGTTCGCCGAGTTGCCGCGTGACGGCGACCAGCGGCGCGTCGGCCGCGGGCACGCGGTGGGCGATGTCGGCGGAGGCCTCGTCACGCGCGCGGCCCAGCGACGCGCTGGCGTCGCGCAGCACACGCAGGCTTTGCGACTGGCGATCGAGCTGCTGCCACTCGTCCCACACCAGCCGCACGCCGAGCAGCAATGCGACGATCAACAGCAGATTGAGCAGGTTTCGCCCCAACCACCGCAACAGGAAGCCGAGAAGGTTTTGCATGGCCGGCAGAGATGATCTACGGAGTCTGGCCAAGGACAGGAGTTCCCGGCGCCCGCCCATGCGCGCGTCGGAGAAGCTTTACAGACAAAGAATCTGAGAGCAGTGCGGCCTGGACCAGGTTACAGCGTTGACGCCCGCTGCAGGCCATGGAGAGGCCGCGACATCAGCGAGTGAGGATCGACCCATTGAACTGTGTACTCGTGGTCATGCACCGCTGGAACCTTCTACCTGCTCACATCCTCAGGCCGAGCAAGGAGGCAGGTTCAGCGGGTCAGTACGCGACTTCAACGGCCCCGTGTCCGCCTGGCCGTGCCGCGTCCTTGAGTGCCTTGGTGAAGATGCTGGTGGTCACGTTCAGCAGGTAGTTCGCACCCCAGCCGGCGAGCTTGGCCGCGTCCTGCGGCGTCAGGGCCAGTGTGCCTGCGCACTTGCCCGCGGCCACCGCGGCACGGATCGCTGATTCGATGGCGGCCTGCACCGGCGCGCAGGCCCAGTCGCTGCCATGGCCCATCGTGTGCGACAAGTCGTTGGGCCCGACGAACACCGCATCCACACCGTCGACCGCGGCGATGGATGCTGCATTGGCCACAGCCTGCGGGGTTTCCAGCATCACGATCAGGGCGATGCCTTCGTTGCTGCGTTGGGTGTGCGCCGCTCCGCCGAATGCGCCATAGCCTGCGGCACGTGAGCTGAATGCGCTGCCGCGCTGGCCCTGCCCCGGATAGCGCACGCGCTGCACCAGCGCACGCGCCTGCTCGGCGGTGTTGACCATCGGAATCTGCACGCCGCTGGCGCCCATGTCGAGAACGCGTGCGATGTCCGGCTCGAAACAGCGCACGATGGGCGTGATGCCGCTGGCCCTGGCGGCGCGCAGCATGTGTTCGGTCGTCTCCAGGTCGGCCGCGCCGTGTTCGTTGTCGATCACGATGCAGTCGAAGCCCGCATAGGCACACATCTCGACGATGCCGGGGCAGGGCAGGCCGTTGAAGATGCCGTGTACCGGCTGGCCGCTGCGCAGCATCGCCGGCAAGCGGTCGTCCAAGGGATGGCGGATGGTTCTGACTCCCATGGGCTGCTCCAGCACGAGGTTGTTGCCATTGATCAGCTGCGCGAAACT
>JBBSCX010000322.1:0-4591 GCA_038249905.1 Burkholderiales bacterium | reverse complement strand
CGCCCCGAGAGCTTCACCCACGGCAGCAGCGAGCAGCGCCAGCGCTGGTTTCGCCGCGGCCTGGACAGTGGCCGCATGGCCGAGTGCAACAGCTTCGACGCGCCCACGCTGTAGGCCCACGACATGAACGAGCCTGTGCCGCAGTTCACCCAGCTCGCCCTGGCCACCGACGCCGACGGCGTCGCGCGCTGGCACGAGGCGCTGATTCCGCTCGATCAAGGCAAGCCGATGTCGCGCCTGTCGGCCTTGATGCCCAGCGGCGGCTTTCAGCTGCGCGAGAGCCCGGTGGGATTCCGCAGCGACTTCCACTGCACCGAACACCCGCAGTGGGTCTTCATCCTCCGTGGGGTGATGGAGATCGGCCTGCAGGACGGTGGCTGGCGCCGCTTCGGCCCGGGTGAGCACTTCTACTCGGCCGACGTGCTGCCGGAGGGCGCGACCTTCGATCCTGCGCACCACGGCCACCGCAGCCGGCAGGCCGGGGACATGCCGCTGCAGACGCTGTTCGTGCGCAGCGCCTGATCAGTTCTCGGCTTCGCCGCCGTCTGCATCAGGCCGCGCGCAGCCGGCGGCGAGTCAGGCGCGCGCTCCGGGCGCGTCGGGCCCACGCTGGAGTCCTTCAGCCGATCCGGCCCAGCAGCAGGTACTCCATCAGCGCCTTCTGCACGTGCATCCGGTTCTCTGCCTCGTCCCAGACCACCGACTGCGGCCCGTCGATGACCTCGGCCGTCACTTCCTCGCCGCGGTGCGCCGGCAGGCAGTGCATGAACAAGGCATCGGGCCGAGCCACGGCCAACATCTCCTCGTCCACGCACCAGTCGATGAAGGCCTTGCGGCGCTCTTCGTTCTCGGCCTCGTAGCCCATGCTGGTCCACACGTCGGTGGTCACCAGGTGGGCGCCGGCACAGGCGTCCATCGGGTGGTCGAAGACCTTGAAACAGCCACTGTCGCGGATGCCGGCCACGGCCGGGTCGACCTCGTAGCCGCCGGGTGTGCTGACCTGCACCGTGAAGCCCAGCACCTCGGCCGCCTGCAGCCAGGTGTTGGCCATGTTGTTGCCGTCGCCGACCCAGGCCACGACCTTGCCCCGGATGTCGCCGCGGTGCTCGATGTAGGTGAAGACATCGGCCAGGATCTGGCACGGGTGGTATTCGTTGGTCAGGCCGTTGATGACGGGCACACGCGAGTGCGCCGCGAAGCGTTCGATCTTGGTCTGCTCGAAGGTGCGGATCATCACGATGTCGACCATGCGGCTGATCACGCGCGCGCTGTCCTCGACGGGCTCGGCGCGGCCGAGCTGGCTGTCGCCGGTGGTCAGGTTCACCACCGATCCACCCATCTGGTACATGCCGGCCTCGAAGCTGACGCGCGTGCGCGTGCTGGCCTTCTCGAAGATCATCGCCAGCGTGCGGTCGACCAGCGGCTGGTAGCGCTCGTAGTTCTTGAAGCGCGTCTTGATGATGCGTGTGCGCTCCAGCAGGTAGGCGTACTCCTCGGCCCGCAAGTCCTTGAATTGCAGGTAGTGGCGGATCAGCCCCGGCCCCGGCTTCATGCCAGCGGCTCGGCCAGCAGGTCCTTCACCAGCGGGCACAGCAGGGCGGCGACTTCGCGGGCCTGCTCGGCGCTCAGGATCAGCGGCGGCACGATGCGGATCACCTTGTCGGCCGTGACACTGATCAACAGCCCGGCCGCGGCCGCGCGGGCCACCAGCACGCCGCAGGGGCGCGCCAGTTCGATGCCGATCATCAGCCCCGCGCCGCGGATCTGCGCCACGCCGCCGCTGGCGATCTCGGCGGCCAGGCCGTCTTCCAGTGCGCCGCGCAACACCGCGCCGACCTCGGCCGCGTGCGCCAGCAGGCCGTCTTCTTCGATGATGCGCAGGGTCTCGACGCCCGCACGCATGGCCAGCGGGTTGCCGCCGAAGGTGGTGCCGTGGTTGCCCGGGCCCAGCACGTTGACGGCCCGCGGCCCGACCACGATGGCGCCGATGGGCACGCCCGAACCCAGGCCCTTGGCCAGCGGCATGACGTCGGGCTGGATGCCGGCCCACTGGTGCGCAAACCACTTGCCGGTGCGGCCGATGCCGCACTGCACCTCGTCCAGCATCAGCAGCCAGTCCTGGCGGTCGCACAGCGCGCGCAGGCTCTGCAGGTACTCCCAGCGCGCCGGGTTGACGCCGCCTTCGCCCTGGATCGTTTCCAGGAACACGGCGACCACGTTGGGGTTGTTTCGCGCCACCTGCTCGACGGCTGCGAGGTCGTTCATCGGCACCCGCACGAAGCCTTCCACCAAAGGGCCGAAGCCGGCCTGCACCTTGGGGTTGCCGGTGGCCGAGAGCGTGGCGATCGAGCGGCCGTGGAAGGCACGTTCGTAGACGATGACCTCGGGCCGATCGATACCCTTGTCGTGACCGAACTTGCGTGCGATCTTCAGCGCGCCTTCGTTGGCCTCCAGGCCCGAGTTGCAGAAAAACGCGGCCTCCAGGCCCGACAGTTCACACAGCTTGGCGGCCAATTGCTCCTGCAGCGGTATCTCGTAGTAGTTGCTGGTATGGATCAGCTTGGCCACCTGGTCCTGCAGCGCCGGCACCAGCTTCGGGTGGGCGTGGCCCAGGGTGTTGACGGCAATGCCGGCCAGCGCGTCAAGATAGCGTCGGCCTTCGGTGTCCCAGACATGGCAGCCCTGACCGTGAGACAGCGCGAACGGCAGGCGGCCGTAGGTGTTCATCACATGCGGCATCGACCGTGTGGCCGAAGAGGCGGCGGCCGAAGAGGCGGCGGCCGAAGAGGCGGCGGCGGCCGCAGCGCCGAAGGCGGCAGGCTCGGGAGCGTTCATCGCGGGTCCTTTGGGGCAGTCGGTGATCAGGTATCACCAGTCGGTGACGACATGGTCACCAGTTGGTGACGACGTGGTCACCCAGGTCCGCCCGGCCGGAGCCGAACGGGCGCCGATTCTATGCGGCCCCCTTGCAGGCACGGCATTGCAAGCACGGCACCATGCTGCGACGCAGCAAGGGCAAGGCACAATGCAAACGCGGACGTGCCGCAACCGATCGCCCGCGCCAGCCCTGCCGATGACCGTTTCCCGACCGCGCCAGTTCTACATCCAGGGTTTGACGCTGGATGGGCGCACCTTCCGCCCCAGCGACTGGGCCGAGCGCCTGGCCGGCGCGATGTCCAGCTTTCGGCCCGGCGGCCGCAGCGCAGGGCGCGCGGCGCACATCGGCTACTCGCCCTATTGCGTGCCGCAGCAGGTGGCTGGCGTGAAGTGTGTGCTGGTCAGCGAGGCGCTGCGCGACATCGAGCCCATGGCATGGGACTTCGTCATGCACTTTGCGCGCGACAACGGCCTGCAGGTGTCAGAGGTGTGCGCGCTGCCTGACCCGCCTGCGGCTGGAGCGTGACGGGAGAGTTCGGCAAATGGTTTGCAATGCAGGCCCGGAATGACCAGCGGCCCACAACACGAGCCGCGATGACGAAGGGCCCGCAATGCGGCCGAGAAATGACGAAGGGCCCGCAATGCGGCCGAGAAATGACGAAGGGCCCGCAATGCGGGCCAGAAATGACGAAGGGCCCGCAATGCGGGCCCTGGGCGTCGAAGCGGAAGAAACTCAGGCCGCGAGCGAAAGCGCCTTGACCTTGGCCGACAGGCGGCTCTTCAAGCGTGCCGCCTTGTTCTTGTGGAAGATACCCTTGTCGGCGACCGAGTCGATCACGCTCTGCGCGGACTTGAAAAGGTCGACCGACTTGGCCTTGTCGCCCGTGGCCACAGCCTTCTGCACGTTCTTGACCACAGTGCGGAAACGCGAACGCAGCGAGCTGTTGGCGGCGTTCAGCACCACGTCCTGGCGCGCACGCTTGCGGCCCGAGGCGAGGCGGACGGTCTTCTTCTTGGCTTTGGACGAGGTGGCCATGTTCTTTAAGGTGCGTCAGGTGCGCTTTGGCGAAAGACCGCGAGTCTAGCACGCTGCCACGGCACCCGCCAGGGCGGCCCCTATACTGGGCAGTTGACCTGTGGCCGAGACGCGATCGATGCGGCCTTGCCCCGGCCCTGCGCCTTTGAACCCCCTGCCGTGAATCTCCTCAAGGCCGCGTCTACCGTATCGCTGCTGACGCTGTTGTCGCGCATCACCGGCCTGGTCCGCGAGCAGCTGATCGCCGCCACCTTCGGCGCCAGCGCCGCCACCGACGCCTTCAACGTCGCCTTTCGCATTCCCAACCTGTTCCGGCGTCTGTTCGCCGAGGGTGCGTTCTCGCAGGCCTTCGTGCCGCTGCTGTCGGCCGCACGCGCCCGTGACGGTGACGAAGCCACCCAGGCTTTGATCGACGCCGTCGCCACCGTGCTGGCCTGGGTGCTGCTGGCGGCCTGCGTGCTGGGCGTGGCCGCCGCGCCAATGCTGGTGTGGATGATGGGGTCGGGGCTGCAGGAGTTCGACACCGCTGTCGCGCTGACGCGCTGGATGTTCCCGTACATCGGCTTCATGTCCCTGGTGGCGCTGTCGGCCGGCATCCTGAACACCTGGAAGCGCTTTGCGGTGCCGGCGGTGACGCCGGTGCTGCTGAACCTGAGCGTGATTGGCGCGGCATGGTGG
>JBBSCX010000321.1:0-4596 GCA_038249905.1 Burkholderiales bacterium | reverse complement strand
GTCGACCTGTAACCTGTGGCCCGACGAGACCCACATTCCACCCAAGGAGAGGCCCTCATGAGCATCAAGATCGGCATCAACGGCTTCGGCCGCATCGGACGCATGGTGTTCCGCGCCGCGGTGCAGAACTTCGCCGACGACATCGAGGTCGTCGGCATCAACGACCTGCTCGAGCCCGACTACCTGGCCTACATGCTGAAGTACGACAGCGTGCACGGCCGCTTCAAGGGCGAGGTGGCGGTGGACGGCAACACGCTGGTCGTCAACGGCAAGCGCATCCGCCTGACGGCGCACAAGGACCCGGCGCAGCTGGCCTGGGGCGAGGTCGGGGCTGAGGTCATCGTCGAGGCCACGGGCCTGTTCCTGACCAAAGAGACGTGCCAGAAGCACATCGACGCCGGCGCCAGGAAGGTGCTGCAGAGCGCGCCCTCCAAGGACGACACGCCGATGTTCGTCTACGGCGTCAACGACAAGACCTACGCCGGCCAGACCATCATCAGCAACGCCAGTTGCACCACCAACTGCCTGGCCCCGGTGGCCAAGGTGCTGCACGACGCCTTCGGCATCAAGCGCGGCCTGATGACGACGGTGCACGCTGCCACCGCCACGCAGAACACCGTCGACGGCCCCAGCCACAAGGACTGGCGCGGCGGCCGCGGCATCCTGGAAAACATCATCCCCAGCTCCACCGGCGCAGCCAAGGCCGTGGGCATGGTGATCCCGTCGCTGAACAAGAAACTGACCGGCATGGCCTTTCGCGTGCCGATCAGCGATGTGTCGGTGGTCGACCTGACGGCCGAACTGGTCAACGAGGCCAGCTTCGAGGACATCTGCAACGCCATGAAGGCCGCCGCCGACGGCCCGATGAAGGGCGTGCTGGCTTACACCGAAGACAAGGTGGTGGCCACCGACTTCCGCGGCGAACCCTGCACCAGCGTGTTCGACGCCGATGCCTCGATCGCGCTGGACAGCACCTTCGTCAAGATCGTGGCCTGGTACGACAACGAATGGGGCTACTCCAACAAGTGCCTGGAGATGGTGCGGGTGATGGCCGCCTGAAGCCGTGCACGCCGGGCGAGCGCCCGGCAGTGCTTCCTGCAGCGCTTCCTGCAGTGCACCCGGCAAGGCTTCAGGCCGCGGCCTACACTGGATCGCATGAACTTGTGCCGTCTGAATCTGTGCCGCCTCGACCTGAACCGATGGATCGCGCTGTGGCTGGGTGCCCTGGTCGTGGCCTCATTGCTGCCGCTGCCGGCCTCGGCCCAAGGTGCAGCCAACCTGCGGGCGGCACGGGTGCAGCCGGCGCTGTCGCCGGTGGCGGGCGAGGTCATCGTGCGCTTCCGCGCCAACGCGCCGGTGCTGGCCCTGGCGCCGATGCCAGGTGTCCGCAACCGTGCCGCGCGGGCCGAGGACGTGGCCACTGCGCTGGACCGTCGTGCCGCCTGGCTGGCGCAGCGCCACAGCCGCAGCCTGCGCGGCGGGGCGGCGCTGGGCGATCGCACGCAGCTGGTTCGCGCTGATGGGGCCGGCGGCGGCGATGCCGCCGCCCTGGCGCGCGCCCTGGCGGCCGACCCGGCGGTGGAGTTTGCCGAGCCCAACGGGCGCCGTCGCATCCTGAACTTCGGCGGCGCAGCCGTGCCCAACGACCCGCTGTTCGCGGCCACCGCGCCGGGCGTGCGCGTGCGCGGCCCCGACGCCGGGCAGTGGTACCTGCGCGCGCCCGAGGCCACCAGCGGCGTCGGCCTGCCGCGCGCGGTGGTCTCGGGTGCCGACTTCGTCGCCGCCTGGGCCCGCACCACCGGCAGCGCCAATGTCGTCGTCGCCGTGCTCGACACCGGCGTGCGCTTCGAGCACCCCGACCTGGGCCGCGCGGCCAACGGCGGCAAATTGCTGCCCGGCTACGACTTCGTCAGCGACGCGGTGGTGGCCAACGACGGCGACGGCCGCGACGGCGACCCCAGCGACCCCGGCGACTGGCTGAGCAGCGCCGAGGCCGCGACCACGCGCTTCACCGACTGCACGGCGTCCAACAGTTCTTGGCACGGCACCGGCACCGCCAGCCTGATCGGCGCGGCCACGCACGACGGCCAGGGCATGGCCGGTGCGGCGCCCGGCGTGCGGGTGTTGCCGGTGCGCGTGCTGGGCAAGTGCTTCGGCAGCGACGCCGACATCCAGGCCGGCATGCGCTGGGCCGCCGGCCTGCCCGTGGCCGGCGTGCCCGCCAACCCCACGCCGGCCAAGGTGCTGAACATGAGCCTGGGTGCCAGCGGCGTCTGCACCAACAGCTACCAGGCGGCGGTGGACGACGTGCTGGCCACCGGGGCGGTCATCGTCGCTGCGGCCGGCAACAGCGCCGGCGGGGCGGTGGGCGCGCCGGGCAATTGCCGCGGCGTGATCGCGGTGCTGGCGCTGCGGCATGCGGGCACCAAGGTGGGCTTCTCCGACCTCGGGCCCGAGATCGGCATCGCCGCGCCGGGCGGCAACTGCATCGACATCGGCCCCGGCGACGCCTGCGTCTTCCCCATCGTCGCCGCCACCGACGTGGGCGCGCGCGCGCCGGCGGGCCCGGCCTGGACCGACAGCTTCGACATCACCGTGGGCACCAGCTTCAGCTCGCCGCTGGTGGCCGCGGCCGCGGCACTGCTGTGGTCGCACCGGCCGGGTCTGGATGGTGCGCTGCTGACATCGGCCCTGGCCAGCAGCGCGCGGCCCTTTCCGACCACCGGCGCTGACAACGGCACCGACCCCACGCCGGTCTTGCAATGTGCAGCGCCCAGCAGCGGCGTCGATCAGTTGCAGTGCTACTGCAACACCGCGCAATGTGGTGTCGGCATGCTGGACGCGGGCGCCGCACTGGCCGCCGCCGACGGCACTCTGGCTCGGGTGACGGTGCTGACGGCCACGCCGGTGGCGGGCGTGGCGGTGCAATTGACGTCGGCCAACAGCCCGGCGGCGGCCGGGCGGCAGATCGTCAGTTGGCGGTGGGATCTTGTCAGCGGCGGCGGCGCGGTGACGGGTTTCAGTTCAGCCACCAACGCCGCGACGGCGACATTGCAGCCGTTTTCGTCGGGCACCGTGCGGGTGCGGCTGAGCGTCACCGACAACACCGGGCAGGTGGGCACCGTGGTGCAGGCGCTGAGCGTGGGGCCGCCGGGCAGCGGCGGCGGTGTTGTGGGCGGTGGCGGGGGAGGCGGTGGCGGTGGTGGGGGTGGGGGTGGCGCCGGAGGCATGGGCGCCGGCTGGCTGGCGCTGCTGGCACTGGCCGTGGCTGCGCTGCGTCACAGTTCACGCGACGGGCCGCGCTAGCCGGCGGCGGCGCGCGCACGGGCGCGGGTGGGCTTTGACAATCCATTCCAACCCCGTCTGAATGCCACACCGCGCCCTTGAAGCCAGCCAACCGAAGCGCCCCTCGAACCACCTCAGCCGCCCCACCCGCCTGGCTGGCGGGGCTTGTGCTGGCCGCCGCGGTGCTGCTGTGGGCAGGCAGCAGCCACGCTGCAACCGGTGCCGATGCCGGTGCTCAGGCGGGTGCTCAGGCGGATGCTCAAGCGGGTGGTCAAGCCAGCGCGGCCGGTGAAAACGGCGCCGCCGATGGCCTCATCGTCCGCCTGAAGCAGGCCAGCCCGCACCGCCGGCAGGACGACCCGCGCCACGCGCTGCGCGACCAGGCCCGCGCCAACCGCGTGCTGGACGCCGCGCACCGCGACCTGCCCGGCGCGCGGCGATCTCCGGCGCTGCGTGCCGTGGCCCGGGACCAGCTGCTGCTGGACTATGGCCGCCCGCTGCCCGCGGCCGAAGCCGAGGCCCTGGCGCAGCGCCTGCGCCGCGACCCCGAGGTGGTCTGGGCCGTGCCCAACCGGCGCGAACAGCGGCTGCAGATGCCCACCGACCCGCTGGTGCCGCAACAGTGGTGGATGCACACCGCAGGCGGTGCCGACGGCAACGCCCTGCCCGACCGGCGCCGCGGCGTGCCCGGCTTCGTGAGCGCCTGGCAGTCCGGTCTGCCCGGCGCCGATGGCGTGGTCGGCCTGGGCGGCGTGCGCGTGGCCCTCAGTGCGCAGGGCCAGAGCGCTGCCCCACCGGCGGGCGTGGTCATCGCCGTGCTCGACACCGGCCTGACGCCGCACCCCGATCTGGCCGGGCGTGTGCTGCCCGGCCACGACTTCGTCAGCGACCCGGTGGTGGCCAACGACGGCGACGGGCGCGACGCCGACCCGTCCGACCCCGGCGACGGCGTCGCCGCGGCCGACCTGGGCCAGCCGTCTCTGGCCGGCTGCGGTGTCAGCCCCAGCAGCTGGCATGGCACGGCAGTGGCCGGGCTGCTGGGCGCGGTGGCCGGCAACGGCCTGGGCGGCGCCGGCATCCTGCGCGGCGGGCAGGTGCTGCCGGTGCGCGTGGCCGGGCGCTGCGGGGCGTCGGTGGCCGACATCCTGGACGGCATGCGTTGGGCCGCCGGCCTGCCGGTGGCGGGGGCGCCGCCGAACCCGCACCCGGCGCGCATCATCAACCTCAGCTTCGGCGGCGCCGACGCCTGCGGCCCGGCCTATCAGGCCACCATCGACGAATTGCGTGCCAGCGGCGTGGGGGTGGTGGCAG
>JBBSCX010000320.1:0-4599 GCA_038249905.1 Burkholderiales bacterium | reverse complement strand
TTCAGGTCGCGCTGGGTGTTCTCGATCACCTTGGCGGCTTCGGCGGCCTTGATGCTGCTGGCGCGGTGCACGCCGGGCTCGACGATGCGTTCGTACAGCCTGGCCACCTTGTCCAGCGTCTCGGGCGTGTCGCCGCTGACGATCTTCAGGATCTTGGTCAGCGTGTGTTCCTTGTCGCCGGGGTTGATGCGCTCGGGGCTGTAGCCGACGAAGAAGCCTTCCTTCCACTTCAGGCCGCTTTCGCGCTCCAGCACGGGGATGCACACCTCTTCGGTGGCGCCGGGGTAGACGGTGCTTTCGTAGACGACGATGGCGCCCTTCTTCAAATGGCGGCCGACGCTGGTGCTGGCGCCGATGAGGGGCCGGAAATCGGGGATGTGGGCGGCGTCCACGGGCGTGGGCACGGCGACGATGACGATGTCGGCCTCGCCCAGCATGGCCGGGTCGTCGGTGTAGAGGGCGTGGGTGGCCAGCGCCATGTCGGCGTCGCTCAGCTCGCGGCTGGGGTCGGTGCCGCGCTGGCAGGCTTGCACCTTGTGCGTCGCGATGTCGAAGCCGATGGTGCGCATCTGCTTGCCGAATTCGACCACGAGGGGCAGGCCGACGTAGCCGAGACCGATGACGGCGAGTGTGTTCATGGGCGGGTGTCCTGTCGGTTTCGGCGACGGTTCGTGGAATTGGTGAACTGCGCAGCGGCAGTGAACGCGGTTATCGACAGCGCGGCCGCGCGATTCAGCGCTGGCTGCGCGTTTGCTCGAGCAGCGCACCCAATGCCGGCAATTGGTCGCGGGCGAAGGCGCGCAGCCGCGCGTCGGCTTTCTCGGGGGTGTCGGCGTCGGCCCACAGCACCAGGGCCGCGCCATCGTCACCCTGGCCCTGCAGGCGCGTCAGCGCGCCGACGATCTTGGCCTTGGCGTCGCTGCCCACCCAATGCCCGTTGACCCAGTAGATGCGCCACACCGTCAGGTGGGCACGGCGCAGCCCGGGCTGTTCACGTTCCAGCACCTGCGCAGTCTGCCAACGCAGCGCGCCTGCCCCGGTATCCACCACGGTGCTGCCGCCGGAGACGCGCTGCCAGTGGTCGTCGTCGGAATGCACCAGGGTGTTGACCGAGCTGACGAGCTTGCTGTCGTCGCCCTGTTGACGGTAGTAGGCGAGATGGACGCCGACGCTGCCGCCGTTGACATCGGTGTACTGCCTGGCGACCTCGACGCCCGGGTTGACGAAGCTTGCCCGGTAGCCCACGCCGCCTGAGCCGACCGACTGCCAGCCTGTGCCGAGTTGCGCGGGCAGGGCCAGTTGCGGCGCGCCGCCCCCCTGCTCCAGCCGCTGCACGCCCCACAGCGCGGCATGCGGCAGCACCAGCACGGCCACGGCGGCGACGGTGGCGGCCAGCCAGCGGCTGCTGCGGGCGGGGTCCATGTCGGACATGGCTGCGGTGGCGGCCGTAGAGGCGGTGCCTGGGGTGTCGGCATCGGCTTCGGGCTCGGACCAGCGCGCGCCGATCATGAACATGATCAGCACCACCACGCCGAAGAACACCCAGCCGTAGATCAGGTGGTCGACACCGACGGCGATGGTGTTGCCCGACAGGTGGCCCAGCATGACGATGCCGTAGGCACGCAGCCAGTTGGCGACGATGGGAACGGCAATGGACACCGCCATGAACAGCACGCGCCGCTTCCATGAGTTGTAGTTCAGGTAGGCGAACAGCGTGCCCACCATGAACGACGCGATCAGGTAGCGCACGCCGCTGCAGGCCTCGACCACGCTCCAGCGGCCCGAGGGGATGACGAAGTTCAGGCCCTCGCGGTAGACCGGAATGCCGCTGAACTGCAGCGCGGCGATGGTGAAATCGGCCGTCCAGTCCATCATCGGGTCGAGCATGAACTCGCCCATGGGCACGGCGAAGAACAGGAACAGCAGCGGGAACAGGATGGTGTGCGCCACCCGCCAGCCCAGCACCGCCGGCACCGCCAGCACCAGCATGGCCACCCACGCGAACTGCGCGCCGGCGTTGACCACCACCAGGTCGGACATCAGCCACATGGCGGCAAAGGCGGCCATGCCCAGCAATACCAGCGGCTGTGGCCGCGGCGTCAACCGCGCCAGGTCGTGGCGGCGGCGCCAGATCAGCCAGGCACTGATGGGCGGCACCAGGAAGGCATGGGCGAAGGTCTCGCTGCGGTCCCAGATGGCCACCATGGCCGCCACGGTGTCGGCGTACAGCGCCCCCAGCACGATCAATACCAGGCCCAGGGCCAGCAGGGCCGGACGCCAGGGGTTGGGCAGGGCGATGGCGGGAAGAACAGCGCTCATGGTCGGTGGGCCAGACGGTGGGGGTTGGCAGGGGCGGCGGCAGCGCGGGCGGGGGCCGGGCGCACGGCGGCCAGTGCCCGGTCCAGCACCGACAGGTGCGCGGCCCAGGTGTAATGGTGCAGCACCCGTTCGCGGCCGGCAGCGCCCATGGCCTCGGCCCGCGCGGGGTCTCGCAGCAGGCTGTCGATGTGCTCCAGATACTCGTCGGCACGCGTGGCGGCCAGCAGGTCAGCGCCAGGCAAGGCGTCCAGCACCTCGGCGCAGGCGCTGGCGGCGACCACGGGCCGCGCCATCGCCATCGCCTCCAGCACCTTGTTCTGCACGCCGCGCGCCAGGCGCAGCGGGGCGACGACCACGGCGGCGTGTTGCAGCCAGGGCCGCACGTCGGGCACGGTGCCGCTGACGGCGACACCGGCGGCCGGGTCGGACGCCAGGGCACGCACTTCGGAAGGCGGGGACCGGCCGACGATGTGAAAGCGAAGCGCAGGCCAGCGCTGGCGCAGTCGCGGCAGCACCTCGGCCGCAAACCACTGCACGGCGTCGATGTTGGGCCAGTAGTCCATCGCGCCGGTGAAGACCAGCGGGATCTCGCCCGCGGCGTAGGGCGACGGCCGCGCCGGGTCGGGCGCATAGAAGACGGTGTCCACGCCGTTGTCCATCGGCTCGATGCGGTCGGCGCACTCGGGCGCCAGCTGGCGGAACAGCGCCGTCTCCTTCTCGGTCGTGAAGTAGCTGCACTCGGCGCGCAGGGCCACCTGCCGCTCGAAGGCCAGCAGGCGGCGCGCTTCGCGGCCGTAGAGCCAGGCCATCGGGCCGCGGTGACGCTGCGCGTATTCAGCCCACTTGGCCGAATCGACATCGACGAAGTCCACCCACAGCGGCAGTTCAGGGTGCGCCATGGCGTAGGGCGCGACCGAGGACGAGAACACGACCACGGCGTCGATGGCCTCGCGAGCGACGGTGCGGTCCACCCAGCGCTGCAGCCGCGCATTGCGGAAGTAGCGCAGGGTCAACGGCTCGCCAGTCAGCAGGCCCAGCAGGCTGGCGATGCGCGCGCGGCGCGGCGCGATCGGCTCGACGCAGACGTCGGCGCACAGCGCCTGCAGCGCGGGCACATGTTGCATGTCGTCGGCGTCGTCAGCCAGCGTGCCCAGGAACACGCGATGGCGGGCCGCCATCGCCTGCAGCAGGTGGAACGAGCGCAGCTTGTCCCCCTTGTTCGGCGGGTAGGGGATGCGGTGGACGAGAAAAAGGACGTTGGCCATGCGCGGCAATCAGCCCAGGCTGCGGACCAGCCAGGGACCGATCGTGTTGGCCACCGGCAGCGGCAGCCTTTGCCAGGCCCGGATCAACATGCGGTATCGCGGGTTGTTGGGGTTGTTTTGCGGAATCGTGTCGCGGTTAAACAGGCGGTACTGGTAGTGCAACTGCACCGGCTCGAAACCCCACAGGCGCTTGAAATCGAAAGACCCGCTGCCCTTCTTGCTGCGGCCCAGATCGAAACGGCTGCAGCCGCTGGCCTGCGCCCACTTCATCACTTCCCAGTACTTCAGGTCGTTGGCTGCGGTGCCGCGGGCCTGCGGCCTTTCACCGGCGTAATAGGCCAGCACCTCGCCCTTGTGGAAGAAGCACAGGATGGACGAGATGCACAGCCCGGCGGCAGTGTAGATGGACAGGATGCGGCAGTCGGCCCCGAACTCGGCCTGCAACTGTTCAAAGTACCGCTTTGGCAAGGTGGGCGTGCCGTGGTCGCGGGCATTGGTCGCGAACACCGGGAAAAACTGGTCGACGGTGTCGTCAGGCACCGCGCGCAGGCCCAGCTTGATGGCCTTGCGCACCATGTTGCGCCGCTTCTGCGGGATGGCCAGCATCTTCTCGTCCAGCAGCGCCGGGATGTCGAGCTTGAAGGCCACGTACAGGTCCTGCGTGGGCCAGTCGGGCTGCTGGCTCTCGACGTTGCGCAATTCCAGGTGGCCCACGCCCAGCTGCTGCGCCAGCGCCACGGCGTGGTCCTGCAGCGCGGCATGGGCCGCCGGGTGGGCGGCGCAGATGCCGCCATAGCTGGCGAAGGGCAGGCCCGTCAGGCTGTGGCCGAACAGCCGGCTCTTCACTTCCGCCAGCGGCAGCACCCCCTGCAATTGGCCGTCGGCGTCCAGCGCCTGCAGGAAGTGGGTGCGGTGGCCGAAGCTGCGCTGGATGACGCGCTGCCAGCCGGCGCGATGGAAGAAGCTGCCTTGCGGACAGGACGCGACGAAGTCGTCCCAGCGCTGGCTGCCGGCG
>JBBSCX010000319.1:0-4601 GCA_038249905.1 Burkholderiales bacterium | reverse complement strand
CGGTGCCTTCTCGGGGCCTGCGAACGGCCACGGGCTCGGTGCAGCGAGCGTCTAAAACATGCGACGACAACGCAGGCGCTGCCTGCACAACCCGGGGCGGCGGCTGCACTGCCGCTTCAACGATGGCCATCAACTCGCGTTGGAGAGACCGATGATTGCCCGCAGCGCGGTGGCGCAACCGCTCCACCAGCGCGTCGGGCACGGCCTTGATCGAGAGGCTCACAGGCACGATTGGCTCCAAAATGACACCATGGCGCCATTCGGCACCATGGTGTACCGCTGGCAAGCGGTGGCCGATCAATACCGGTAGGTATCTGCCTTGTACGGGCCGGCCTTGCTGACGCCGATGTAGGCCGCTTGCGCGTCGCTCAGCTCGGTCAGCATGGCGCCGACCTTCTTCAGGTGCAGGCGCGCCACCTTCTCGTCCAGGTGCTTGGGCAGCACGTAGACCTTGCCGTTTTCGTAGCGCTCGGTGTGCTGGAACAGCTCGATCTGGGCGATGGTCTGGTTCGCGAACGAGGCGCTCATCACGAAGCTGGGGTGGCCGGTGCCGCAGCCCAGATTCACCAGCCGGCCCTTGGCCAGCAGGATGATCTTCTTGCCGTCCGGAAAGATCACATGGTCGACCTGGGGCTTGATCTCGTCCCAGGTGCAGTCGGCCAGCGCCGCGACGTCGATCTCGTTGTCGAAGTGGCCGATGTTGCAGACGATGGCCTCGTCCTTCATCGCTTCCATGTGCTTGCGCGTGATGACGCTCAGGTTGCCGGTGGCCGACACGAAGATGTCGGCCTTGTCGGCGGCGTATTCCATGGTGACGATCTTGTAGCCTTCCATCGCCGCCTGCAGCGCGTTGATGGGGTCGATCTCGGTCACCCACACCTGCGCCGACAGCGCGCGCAGCGCCTGCGCCGAACCCTTGCCCACGTCGCCGTAGCCGGCGACCACGGCCACCTTGCCGGCGATCATCACGTCGGTGGCGCGCTTGATGGCGTCCACCAGGCTTTCACGGCAGCCATACAGATTGTCGAACTTGCTTTTCGTGACGCTGTCGTTGACGTTGATGGCGCGGAACATCAGCGTGCCCTTGGCCGACATCTCGTTCAGGCGATGCACGCCGGTCGTCGTCTCTTCGGTCACGCCGATGATCTCGACGCCCTTGCGGCTGTACCAGGTCGCGTCTTCGGCCAGCTTGGCCTTGATGGCGGCGTAGAGGATGGTCTCTTCTTCGCTGCCCGGGTGGCTCAGCACGCTCGGGTCGGTCTCGGCCTTCTTGCCCAGATGCATCAGCAGCGTCGCATCGCCGCCGTCGTCCAGGATCATGTTCGGGCCTTCGTGCATCTCACCCTTGGCCCCGAACTCAAAAATGCGGTGCGTGTAGTCCCAGTAGTCCGTCAGGGTCTCGCCCTTGTACGCAAACACCGGCGTGCCGGCCACCACCAGCGCAGAAGCGGCGTGGTCTTGCGTGCTGTAGATGTTGCAGCTGGCCCAGCGCACGTCGGCGCCGAGGGCTTGCAGGGTCTCGACCAGCACGGCGGTCTGGATCGTCATGTGCAGGCTGCCGGTGATGCGGGCACCCTTCAGCGGCTTGAGGGCGGCGAATTCCTCGCGGATGGCCATCAGGCCAGGCATCTCGGTCTCGGCGATCTTGATTTCCTTGCGGCCCCATTCGGCCAGGGAAAGATCGACGACGGCGTAGTCTTGGTTGTGCAGCGGCTTGAGAACGGCGTTCATGTTCAGGCTCCGTAAAGTTGAAGGAGTACCTGCACTGCAAACCAAGGCGCGGGAGAGGGTAGACCACTCACCCACGAAGGCTGTTCGTGCAGGTGAGCGCAGTTGCAAAGTGGATTTCCGAGCCTAGCCTTCAGGACGAAGGTTGCAACGCTCCTCGGAACAGCCAGAAGTCTAGCCCAGCGTGGCCGGCTGTGCATGGGCTGAGGTGCCCGGCCGCACCGCCGGCTGCAGGCGCGCTGGCCGAACGTGGCAGATGCCACATCGGGTGGGCCAGCGGGGGCGTGCGCTGGGGGCGGCAGGCGAGGGGTTTTGGGCCACACTCGTGCAGCGAGCGCGGCTGGCGCGACGGAGAACATGGCATTTGATGCCGAGGAGACCTTGCAGATGAATCACACCCTTTCGATCCGCTGTCTGTTCGCGGCTGCATGGGTGGGCGCACTGGCGCTGCCCTTGGCGGCAATGGCGCAGTCCACACCGGCCGCGGCGCCTGCGGCAGTCGCGACACCGCCTGCGGCGGGGGCGACCCCGCCTGCGGCCAATGCGAACACTGCGACCAAGCGTCCACCCGCCAGTGCGCAGAAGACCACCCTGCGCAAGGCCTCGATCCCGGCGCGCGGTCTGTTCCAGGGCGATCAGCTGAGTGATTCGACCAAGCGCCAGCTCACCGACCTGATGCTCGATGCCATCGGCACCCAGATCGAACTGGCCCTGCTGGTACCCACCGGGCCCTGGCAGATCGACGGTGCCGGCCAGGGCGACACGGTGATGAACGAGGCGCGGCTGCGGTCGCTGCGCCGTTTTTTGACCGACCGCGGCGTGGACCCGAGCCGCATCCTGGTCGAGCGCCGCGTCGATCCCAAGGTCAAGACACCGCGGCTGGACATCGAACTGGTGACGACGCCCGCGACCGAGTAACGGCGCCGCCGCACCCGCGCCGGCTCGACCGGCCCAAGCTGACCATTCGCGGCCTCGTCGCAATCTCAGGGCGGGGCCGGGCGTCCCGCCTGCCGGTACATCTCGGCTGCCGGCACCACGCGCCCGTGCAAGGGCACCACGCGCAGCGGCTTGATGCCCAGCCGCTGCAGGTTGTCCAGCAGATTGATCAGATCGGGCTCGGGCTGGGTCGGTGGGTCTGCCCCGGGCAGGCCGGGCGTCCAGGCGTCGGCCTGGATCAGCAACTGCTGCTGCGGCAGCCACACCATCAGCATGCCGGCGGCATGCGGGCTGTCGCGCAGCACATGCACCTCCACGGTGCGCTCGGCATCATCGAACACCCGCCGCTCGGCCACGGCCTGCACCTTGGGCGGCTCGGCGCGTTCACCCAGCGGGTCGGGCCGCTGCGTCAACGGGCGCCGCAAAGATGCTTCCAGCCAGGACTTCGCGGCCGCCCCGCTGAACAGCGTGGCACCTTCGGCGGCCATCACGCGCAATCCGCCGACATGGTCGAGGTGATGGTGCGTGCTGACCACCACGCCCAGCGGTTTGGCGTCGGCCAGCCGTCGCGCCGCGCCCAGCAGGGCGCGGCCGCGTTCGTCGTCCAGCGGTGCTTCCACCAGCACCAGCTGCGTCGCCTGTTCTATCAATACGCTGTGGTGCGTGCCACCGGCCAGCAGCCACACGCGGTCGGCCAGCAATTCCACCACCGGTGCGTTGCCGCTGGTGCGCACGTTGTCGGGCACGGTGATCTCCACCGAGCCGTCCAGCGCCACGCTGCCGACCTGCACGTCCAGCACGCGCACGCCGTCCTGGTGCTGCACGATCTGCTGCGGAAAGAGCAACTTGCCGCGCTGCCGGTAGTCGATGAAGTCGGTGCGCACGGTGACGTCGCCGCGCAGCGGGTCGGGCAGCACCGAGTCGATGCGGGCGACGCGGCCATCGCGCTCGAGCATCAGCGTGGCGCTGAACTGGCCGGGCACTTCGAAGCTCAGCGTGTCCATCGGCCGCAGGCCTGCCCAGCGCCGCCCTGCCTTGGCACCGTGTCGGCCGGCGGCCTTCAGCGCGCCCTGCGGCGTGCTCAGCCACATGTCGTGCATGCGCGAGACCCACGAGGTCTGCGCCGGCGCCACCGCCACGCCGACGACGTCCCACGAGAACGCCTGCCGCGCCAGCACCACGCCGCGGGTCTCGCCAGCCTCGGGTGACGCATTGCCAGCTTCGTCAGGCGCTGCGGCAGCCGGGCTGCGGATGAACTCTTCGCGGTAGGCGCGCTCGTCGAAGTGCATCGCGCGCGAATGGACGCGCATCTGCAGCACTTGCGGCGGCGCATCCGGCTCGTGGGTCTGACCGACGGCGACACTGCTGCCGCGGCCGCGATAGCTCAGCGTGCTCATCGTGCTGCTGCCCAGCGCGGCCTCGGCGCGGGCGATCAGCCCGGCGGCGTCCACCGGCGTCGGCGTGGACGCACATCCGGACAGCACGGCCAGCGCCGCCAGCGTGGCTGCAAGGGCCAGCACGGTCAGTCCCGCCTCGGCGGCCCGCCCGTGCCGGGCGCGATGGGGGGTGCGTTCTCGCGACGCCATGCATGTCTCCCTGAGGGGCCCGTCGGCCCTGTTGCCACATGGGGCTCGGGCAAGTCGCTCGTGCCTTATGGGCTCGCATTCTGGCCGCGCCAAGCGCCATGCCTGTGGCACTTGCGGGCACGGCGCGGCCGGCAAGCGCCCGAAGACGCGTCAGGCACTTCGAACGGTTCAGCGGTAGGTTCGGGACGATGGCGAGAACGTGCCTGCATGGGGGAGCAGCAGGTCCTGCGCCTCGTTAACCGCAGGGCCCGCCCGCCGTGACGGGGGCCCGAACGGCGGCGCGAGATCGTCAGAAGACCAGCGTCCCGAGGAAGACGCCAAAGACGAGAACGATGAGGAAGATCACGATCG
>JBBSCX010000318.1:0-4626 GCA_038249905.1 Burkholderiales bacterium | reverse complement strand
GACGTCTTCCAGGCCATCGACGATGGCACGTTGCAGCTTGCGGATGTCCAGATTCAGCTCCTGTGGGCGCCGTGTCCGCGCGCCGGTTCGGCGTACAGAGGGCGGCCGGCAATATAGCGCGCCACTCCGGGCGACACCAGCCCGGAGATGTCGGCCCCCGCCGCGATGCGGCGGCGGATGTCGGTGGACGAGATGTCCAGCGGGGGCAGCGGCACCATTTCCCAGCCCTGTGGGGGGTGCGCCGCCTGCGCCGCGGCCCGCACCTCGGCCGGCACTTCCAGCGCGGCACCCGGCCGGGCGGCGACGGCCAGCGTGACGCGCTGCAGCAGCTCGCGCCAGCGCCGCCAGGTGTGCAGCCGCGCCAGCTGGTCCTGGCCGATGATCAGGAACCACTGTGCAGCCGGTGCAGCCGGTGCAGCCGCCTGCAGCGCGGTGACGGTATCGATGCTGTAGCTGGGGCCGTCACGTTCGATCTCGCAGCGCTCCAGCAGCCAGCCCTGGGGATGCCCGGCATCTTCGATGGCCGCCTGCAGCATGGCCAAGCGGTCGGCCGCGGGTGTGATGGCGTTCTCGCCCGCTTGCAATTTCTGCCACGGCTGGCCGGCGGGCACGAAGCGCACTTCATCCAGCTGCAGCGCCTGCTGCGCCGCGCGGGCCAGTGCCAGGTGCGCCCGATGCACGGGGTCGAAGCTGCCGCCCAGCAGACCGATGTTCACTCGTTCAGCCAGTCCCGCGGGCGCAGGAAGTCGGTGTACAGCCGCGCCTCGGGCGTGCCCGGCTCGGGCTTCCAGTCGTAACGCCACTTCACGACCGGCGGCATGCTCATCAGGATGCTTTCGGTGCGGCCGCCGCCGTGCAGGCCGAAATGCGTGCCGCGGTCCCACACCAGGTTGAACTCGACATAGCGCCCGCGGCGATAGGCCTGGAAGTCGCGCTCGTGTTCGCCGTGCGGCGTGGCGCGGCGGCGCTGCACGATCGGCAGGTAGGCGGGGATGAAGGCGTCGCCGACGGCCTGCATCATCGCGAAGCCGGTGTCGAAACTCTCGCTGTAATCATCGAAGAAGACGCCACCGATGCCGCGCGGTTCGTTGCGGTGCTTCAGGAAGAAGTACTCGTCGCACCAGGCCTTGAAGCGCGGGTACTTGTCGTCGCCGAAAGGCGCCAATGCGTCGGCGTTGACGCGGTGGAAGTGGCGCGCGTCGTCCTCGAAGCCGTAGTAGGGCGTCAGGTCCATGCCGCCGCCAAACCAGGTCACGGCCGGCTTGCCTTCGGGCTGGGCCGTCAGCAGGCGCACGTTCATGTGCACGGTCGGCACATACGGGTTGCGCGGGTGCATGACCAGACTCACGCCCAGGGCCTCGAAGGGCGCGCCGGCCAGCTCGGCGCGGTTCTGCGTGGCGCTGGGCGGCAGCGCGGCGCCGCGCACATGGCTGAAGTTGCAGCCGCCGCGCTCCAGCACGCCGCCTTCTTCGACCAGCTGGCTCAGGCCGTCGCCTTCAAGCTTGCCGCCCGCCGGCCGCTGCCAGCCGTCGCTGAGGAAGGTCTTGCCGTCTTCTTGTTCGAAGGTGTTGACGATGCGCTGCTGCAGGCCCAGCAGGTAGGTGCGGACGGCGGTGGTGTCGATCATGGGCGGGTGCCTGGTGGGTGAACTTTGGTGTGCGAGCGGCCGCGGCCGCGGCCGCGTCGGGTCGGGCCGGACCGGGTCAATGCCGGATGGCGCGGTGGCCGATGTCGTTGCGCCACTGTGCGCCGTCGAAATGGATGCCGCGCACGGCCTCGAGCGCGCGCTGCTGCGCCAGGCGCACCGAGTCGCCCAGCGCCGTCACGCACAGCACACGCCCGCCGCTGGTCACCGCCACGCCATCGCGCAAGGCGGTGCCGGCATGGAAGACCTGCAGGGAGTCATCGGCGCCGGAACCGGCGCTGAAACCGGCGCCCGAGCCGGCCCCGACCGGCGGCAGCCCGCTGAGCGCGTCGCCGCCGCGTGGCGTGCCCGGATAGCCGGCGGCGGCCATCACCACGCCCAGCGCGGTGCGGCGGTCCCATTGCAGTTCGACCTTGTCCAGCGTGCCCTCGGTGGCCTGCAGCAGCACCTCGAACAGATCGCTCTTCAGGCGCATCAGGATGACCTGGCCTTCAGGGTCGCCGAGCCGGGCGTTGAACTCGACCGTGCGCGGCCGGCCCTGGGCGTCGATCATCAGCCCGGCGTACAGGAAGCCGGAGAAGGGCATGCCGTCGCGCGCCATGCCCTGCACGGTGGGCATGACGATCTCGCGCATCACGCGCGCATGCACGTCGGGCGTGACCACCGGCGCGGGGCTGTAGGCGCCCATGCCGCCGGTGTTGGGGCCCAGGTCGCCGTCGAAGATGCGCTTGTGGTCCTGGCTCGTGGCCAGAGGCAGCACGTTCGTGCCGTCGCACAGCACGATGAAGCTGGCTTCTTCGCCGGCCATGAATTCTTCGATCACCACACGGCTGCCGTCCGGCGTGCCCGGCCCCAGCATGCGCTCGATGGCCTCGTGCGCTTCGTCGGCCGTGGCCGCCACGACCACGCCCTTGCCCGCCGCCAGGCCGTCGGCCTTGACGACGATGGGCGCGCCGTGGCGGGCCACATGGGCATGCGCCGCGGCGGCGTCGGTGAAGCTGGCGTACAGCGCGGTGGGGATGCCGTGGCGCTGCATGAAGTCCTTGGCGAAGGCCTTGGAGCTTTCCAGCTGCGCGGCGGCCTGCGTCGGGCCGAAGATGCGCAGGCCGCGGGCCCGGAACAGGTCGACGACACCCGCCGCCAGCGGGGCCTCGGGGCCGACCACGGTCAGCGCCACCTTCTCGGCCGCGGCAAAGTCGGCCAGCGCCGCCGGGTCGGTCAGCGGCAGGTTCTTCAGCTTGGCGTCCAGTGCCGTGCCGCCGTTGCCGGGGGCCACGAACACCGTCTGCACGCGCGCGCTTTGCGCCAGCTTCCAGGCCAGCGCGTGTTCGCGCCCGCCGCCGCCGATGACGAGGACCTTCACGCCGCGCTCACTCGCTGAGGACGGCGTTGTGGAACACGTCCTGGACGTCGTCCAGGTCTTCGATCACATCCAGCAACTTCTGCATGCGCTGGGCGTCCTCGCCGGTGACCTCGACCGGGTTCTCGGCGCGCCAGGTGACCTCGGCCACCTCGGGCCTGAAGCCGGCGGCCTCCAGCGCGGTCTTCACGGCCTCGAAGTCGGGGGCGGCGCTCAATACCTCGATGCTGCCGTCGTCGCCGGTGATGACGTCTTCGGCGCCCGCTTCCAGCGCCGCCTCCATCAGCTTGTCTTCCGGCGTGCCGGGTGCGAACACGAACTGCCCGCAGTGCTTGAACTGGAAGGCCACGCTGCCCTCGGTGCCCATGTTGCCGCCGTATTTGCTGAAGGCGTGACGCACCTCGGCGACGGTGCGAACGCGGTTGTCGGTCATGCAGTCGACGATCAGGGCCGCACCGGCGATGCCATAGCCTTCGTAGCGTATTTCCTCGTAGCTGACGCCTTCGAGGTTGCCCGTGGCCTTGTCGATGTTGCGCTTGACGGTGTCGACCGGCAGGTTGACGGCCTTGGCCTTCTCGATCGCCAGCCGCAGCCGCGGGTTGATGGCCGCATCACCGCCGCCCAGCCGCGCCGCCACCATGATCTCGCGGATCACCCGGGTCCAGGCCTTGCCGCGCTTTTCGTCCTGGCGGCCCTTGCGGTGCTGGATGTTGGCCCATTTGCTGTGACCGGCCATGGTGTGTAGGCGCTGTGTTCGCGCTCCGAGTGTGCAGCCGAAGATTTTAGCCGGCGGGCATGGCTTCGAACTGTCCTGGGCGCGGCGCCCGGCCTGGCAGCAGCGGCTCAGAAGGGGTAGTGCCGCGGCGTCGTCTGCACCGTGATCCAGCGCAGATCGGTGAACTCCGCAATGCCCGCCTTGCCGCCGAAGCGTCCCATGCCGCTGCCCTTGACGCCGCCGAAGGGCATCTGCGCCTCGTCGTGCACGGTCGGGCCGTTGACGTGGCAGATGCCGCTGTCGATGCGCCGCGCGACGTTGTAGGCCCGCGCGATGTCGCGTCCGAAGACGGCGGCGCTCAGGCCGTATTCGTTGTCGTTGGCGCAGGCAATCGCCTCTTCCACACCGCTGACGCGCACCACGCATTTGACGGGGCCGAAGGTCTCTTCGTGATAGATGCGCATGGCCGGCGTCACATGGTCCAGCACGGTGGCAGGCATCAGCGTGCTGTCGGCCTTGCCACCGCACAGCAGCTTGGCACCCTTGGCCACGGCGTCGTCGATCAGCGCATTGCAGTGCTCCACCGTGCTCATGCCGACCACGCTGCCCAGCACCACGGGTTCGGGCTTGCGCGGGTCGCCCAGCGGCAGGCTCCTGGCCTTGTCGACGAACTTCCTGACGAACTCGTCGGCGATCTTGCGGTCCACGATCAGCCGTTCGGTCGACATGCAAATCTGCCCGCTGTTGGCGAAGCAGCCGAAGGCCGCGCCGTTGACGGCGTCTTCGATGTCGGCGTCGTCCAGCACCACCAGCGGTGCCTTGCCACCCAGCTCCAGCACCGCGGGCTTCAGGTACTTGGCGCAGGTCATGGCGATGATGCGGCCCACACGCGTGCTGCCGGTGAAG
>JBBSCX010000317.1:0-4652 GCA_038249905.1 Burkholderiales bacterium | reverse complement strand
CGTGCCGCAAGTGGCCGAGCTGCTGCTGCGTAACACGGCGCTGCCCACCCACCGCCTGCTGCCGATGGACTTCGGCTTCGAGCAGGTGCTGGGCTGCTGCACCGGCGGCTTGTTCGGCCACCGCCAGATCGCCGATGCCTACCTGCTCGCCACCGCTGCCCGCCACGGCGCACGCTTGCTCACCTTCGACAAGGGCATCGCTGCCTTGCTCGCCACCGACATCGAGCGCGAGCAATTGCTCAGCGTCTTGAGTTGAGCATGGATGCCCGATTCGACAACGCTGGCAAAGTCCACGCCGGTTGTTCGCTGCCCTGAGCCGGGAACTCGCTGCAGATCGAGCCCGGCTCGGGCAAGTGCGTCAAGATCGAGGCCGCTCCTGTGACGTCGACATCGCACTGAGAAGCCCTGACCCCAAAACCTCTCCCGCGAGCGGGAGACGCAGAGCGAGGGGGCGTGCTTTGCTTCGTTCTGATCGCCAAGCCCGCTGAGGGTCAGCCCGGATCGCCACGCGCGAAGGTCGACGGTGAAGCAACCCCAAGGTGACAGCGCGCCCAGCGCGCACGCCCTACAGTGCTGCCCATGACCCAGCCGTACCTGCCCCGCCGCCCCGCCCAATCCGCCTTCCTGCCGGTCCGCGGCCTGCAAGTCCATCTGCACCGTTGGGGCGACGCGGCCCAGGTCACGCCTGAGCGCCCGCTGCTGGTGCTGACGCATGGCTGGATGGACGTCGGCGCCTCGTACCAGTTTGTGGTCGATGCCATCGCGGCGGCCGAGGGCGATGGGCGCTGCATCGTTGCCCCCGACTGGCGCGGCTTCGGCGGCACCGCCGCGCCGGGCGCCGACACGTATTGGTTCCCGGACTATCTTGCCGACCTCGACGCCGTGCTCGACCAGCTGAGCCCGGGCGCGCCGGTCGACCTGGTCGGCCACAGCATGGGCGGCAACGTGGTGATGAGCTATGCCGGCGTGCGCCCCGAACGCGTCCGCCGCCTGGTCAACCTGGAAGGCTTCGGCATGCCCGAAACGCGCCCGGCGCAGTCTCCCAAGCGCCTGCTGCAGTGGCTGGACGAGTTGAAGACACCGGCTGAACTGCGCCCCTACGACAGCCTGGACGCCGTGGCCGCACGCCTGCTGAAGAACAACCCGCTGCTGACGCCCGACAAGGCGGCCTGGCTGGCGCCGCACTGGGCCGCGCCCCGCACCGGCGAAGACGGCGTGACGCGCTGGCACATCCAGGGCGACCCGGCGCACAAGCGCAGCAACCCGGTGCTGTACCGCAAGGAAGAAGTGCTGGCCGCCTGGGCCCGCATCACCGCCCCGGTGCTGTGGGTCGAGGGCGACCGCACCGACGTCAGCAAGTGGTGGGGCGACCGCTACCCGCGTGCCGATTTCGAGGCGCGCCTGGGGCTGGTCCCGCAGCTGCAGCGCGCGCTGCTGTCGCCTTGCGGGCACATGCTGCACCACGATCAACCCGAGGCGCTGGCGGCAGAACTGCTGCGCTTCCTGGCCTGAGCCGGCGCCACCTGCTGCGCCACCTGCGGGCCGCGTGTGAAAATCGCGCCCATGGACACCGAACAGATCAACGCCATCGGCACGCTGCTTGCCGATTTGAGCGTCCGCACCCAGCAGCTCCGGGGGTATCTTTGACTACGACCGCAAAGTTCTGCGGCTGAACGAAGTCAACGCCGCGCTCGAAAACCCGACGGTCTGGAACGAGCCCAAGCGGGCCCAGGAACTGGGCCGCGAGAAGCGCACGCTGGCCACGGTGGTGGACACCATCAACCACCTGCACAGCAACCTGGCCGACAACACCGAGCTCTACGACATGAGCAAGGCCGAGGGCGCGCTGGACGACCTGGCCGCCATCGAGACCGAGGCGCATGCGCTGGAAAAGGCGGTGGCCGAACTCGAGTTCCGGCGCATGTTCAGCAACCCGGCCGACCCGGGCAACTGCTTCGTCGACATCCAGGCCGGCGCCGGCGGCACCGAGGCCTGCGACTGGGCCGGCATGCTGCTGCGCCAGTACCTGAAGTACTGCGAACGCAAGGGCTGGAAGGCCACGGTCGAAGACGAGAGCGCCGGTGACATCGCCGGCATCAAGAGCGCCACGCTGAAGGTCGAAGGCGACTACGCCTTCGGCCACCTGCGCACCGAGACGGGGGTGCACCGCCTGGTGCGCAAGAGCCCCTTCGACAGCGCGGGCGGGCGCCATACCAGCTTTGCATCGCTCTTCGTCTACCCCGAGGTGGACGACACGATCGAGATCGAGATCAATCCGGCCGATGTGCGCACGGATACTTTCCGTGCCTCGGGTGCTGGCGGCCAGCACATCAACAAGACCGATTCGGCCGTGCGGCTGACGCACATCCCGACCGGTATCGTGGTGCAGTGCCAGGACGGCCGCAGCCAGCACGGCAACCGCGACACGGCCTGGAAGCGGCTGCGGTCGCGGCTGTACGACTTCGAGATGCGCAAGCAGCTTGAAGCGCAGCAGAAGCTGGAGGACACCAAGACCGACGTCGGCTGGGGCCACCAGATCCGCAGCTATGTGCTGGACCAGAGCCGCATCAAGGACCTGCGCACCAACGTCGAGATCAGCAACACGCAAAAGGTGCTCGACGGCGACCTCGACCCCTTTGTCGAGGCCAGCTTGAAGCAGGGGCTGTAAGACCCCGGGGGACGGTGCGGGCACTGCCGCAGCATCATCCCGACCACATCGCCAACCCGTCGCAACCCCGTCGCCACCACGTCGCCGCGCCCCTCGGCGAGGCCACAAGACGACAGCTCGCACGCCCCGGCCCCGGCCGGGCAGCCCCAATTTTCGGAGACACCTGCCATGCGCGAAGGTACCGCCACCGTCATCCGCCGGCTCGACTACGCGCCGCCGGCCTATCGCATCCGCGAGGTCGAATTGACGTTCGACCTCGAGCCCGCCAAGACCATCGTCGCCAGCCGGCTGCGCATCGAACGCGACGCGACCTTGCTGGACGACGGCAGCGCCCCGCCGCTGCGCCTGCATGGCGAAGACCTGAACCTGCTGCGCGTGTCGGCCGACGGCGAGAGCGTCAGCTTTCGCCACGAGGACGGCATGCTGGTCATCGACCACCCGCCCGCCGCGCCGCACTTTCTGCTGGAGATCCGCAACACCGTCGCGCCCGACAAGAACACGCATCTGTCGGGCCTGTACACCTCGGCCAGCGGCTTCTTCACGCAATGCGAGGCCGAAGGATTCCGCCGCATCACCTACTTCCAGGACCGGCCCGACGTGATGGCGGTCTTCACCGTCACGCTGCGCGCCGACAAGCTGAAGTACCCGGTGCTGTTGAGCAACGGCAACCTGCTCGAAGAGGCCGACCTGCCCAACGGCCGCCACATGGCGAAGTGGCACGACCCCTTCCCCAAGCCCAGCTACCTGTTTGCATTGGTGGCGGCCGACCTGGTGTCGCGCCAGCAGCGCATCACCAGCCGCGCCGGCAACAACCACCTGCTGCAGATCTACGTCAACCGCGGCGACCTGGAGAAGACCGAGCACGCGATGAATTCGCTGATCGCCTCCATCGCCTGGGACGAGGCGCGCTTCGGCCTGACGCTGGACCTGGAGCGCTACATGATCGTCGCGGTGGCCGACTACAACATGGGCGCGATGGAGAACAAGGGCCTCAACATCTTCAACACCAAGGCCGTGCTGGCCAGCGCCGCCACGTCCACCGACGACGACTTTGCCGCCATCGAGAGCATCGTCGGCCACGAATACTTTCACAACTGGACCGGCAACCGCGTCACCTGCCGCGACTGGTTTCAGCTGAGCCTGAAGGAAGGCCTGACGGTCTTTCGCGACCAGGAATTCAGCATGGACATGGCGCACGAGGCCACGGCCCGCGCCGTCAAGCGCATCGAGGACGTGCGTTCGCTGCGCATGGTGCAGTTCACCGAAGACGCAGGCCCGATGGCGCACCCGGTGCGGCCCGATGCCTATGCCGCGATCGACAACTTCTACACCACCACGATCTACGAAAAGGGCGCCGAGGTGGTGCGCATGATGCACACGCTGGTGGGGCGCCAAGGCTTTCGTGCCGGCATGGACCTGTACTTCCAGCGCCACGACGGGCAGGCCGTCACCTGCGACGACTTTGCCCAGGCGATTGCCGATGCAAACCCCGAAAGTGCACTGACCGCGCGGCTGGAGGCCTTCAAGCGCTGGTACGCGCAGGCCGGCACGCCGCGGCTGCAGTCGCGCGCGGCCTTCGACGCCGAGGCCCGGCGCGTGACGCTGACGTTGACGCAGACCGCCCTGCCCTCGCCCGGCCAGGCGAAAAAGCAGCCCTTCGTCATCCCCGTGCGCGCCGGCCTGGTCCAGCGCGGCGGCGGCGCGGCAGCGGCCGAGCAATTGCTGGTGCTGGACGGCAGCGAACAATGCTTCGTCTTCGAGGACGTTGACTTCAGCGCCGGTGCGCCCGTGCCTTCGGTGCTTCGCGGCTTCTCGGCCCCGGTGGTGCTGGACGACGGTCTGGGCGACGACGATCTGCTGGTGCTGCTGGCCCATGACAGCGACGCCTTCAACCGCTGGGAAGCCGGGCAGCGCCTGGCGCTGCGCCGCATGGTGGCGGCACTCGACGGCCCCGCGGTGCCCGCGCCGCTGGACGATGCCTTCG
>JBBSCX010000316.1:0-4672 GCA_038249905.1 Burkholderiales bacterium | reverse complement strand
GCCACGCCGACCGAGGGCGGCGCGATGGGCGCGGTGGGCGCGCTGGTGATGGCGTTCTCGCGCCGCCAGCTGAGCTTCACATTGATGCGCCAGGCACTGGACAGCACAGCCCGGCTGTCGGTTTTCGTGATGTTCATTCTCCTTGGCAGTACCGTCTTCAGCTTCACCTTCAATGCTGCCGACGGCCACTTCTGGGTCGAGCACCTGTTCGACAAACTGCCAGGCGGGCAGCTCGGTTTTCTTCTCGTCGTCAACCTGCTGGTGTTCATCCTCGGCATGTTCATCGACTTCTTCGAAATCGCCTTCATCGTCGTGCCCATCCTGGCGCCCGTGGCCGACAAGATGGGCATCGATCTGATCTGGTTCGGCGTCATCCTGGCCATGAACCTGCAGACCTCGTTCCTGACCCCACCCTTCGGCTTTGCGCTGTTCTACCTGCGCAGCGTGGCGGCGAAGAAGGACTACAAGGACCGCATTACCGGGCAGATGATCCCGGCCGTGACGACGGCGCAGATCTACAAGGGCAGCATCGCCTTCATCGTGCTGCAACTGATCATGTTGGCGGTGGTGGTGATGAACCCTCAGCTGGTCAGCGGCGGCATCACCAAGACCGAACTGCTGGATCCCGACAAGGTGCTGCAGCAGCTGGACCTGCCCGACATCGGCCTGCCCGCCCCCGAAGACGAGGAACTGCCCGAACCCACGATGGACCCGGCCGAGGATGCGGCCAACGAACCCGAAGCCGAAGCCAGCGCCCCGTCCGGCAACTGAGCAGACCGCGACGCTGTCAGGGTTGCCACGGCTGGCCGGGCTGAGAAGCGGGGCTTCCAGCGCGCCCGGGACGACTCAGAAGGTGCGCCCCGTGCATGCGGCGGTCGCCGTCGGCTGCAGCCAGGTGGTCAAGGCATGGGCTTCGAGCGGCCGGCTGAACAGGTAGCCCTGGCCCCTGTCGCAGCCGAACTGCCGCACCAGTTCTGCCTGGGCCTCGGTCTCGACCCCTTCGACGACCGTGCTCATGCCCAGGCTGCGGGCAACCATCACCGTGGCCTGCACCAATACACGGTGGTGAGCGCTGGTGTCGACCTGCGACGTGAACGAACGGTCGATCTTCACCACGTCGACCGGAAACTGGTGCAGGCTCGCCAGCGACGAGTAGCCGGTGCCGAAGTCGTCCAGCGCCAGCGCCACGCCCAGCGCTTTCAGCTGCTGCAACACCGCCTGCACGACTTCGTCTTGAGCGGCCATGCTTTCGGTGACTTCGAGGTGCAGGCACGGCGGTGGCAATCCGCTGCGGGCCAGCAGCGCCTGCACCGAGGCCACGAAACCGGGCTCCTGGAGCTGGGCGCGCGACAGATTCACGGCCGTCCAGCCGGGCGCCAGCGCGCCGAGTTCCTCGCGCCAGCGTTGCTGCTGGCGCACGGCGGTGGCGAGGACGAAGTCGCCCAGCGCGCCGATCAGTCCACATTCCTCGGCCACGCCGATGAACTCGATCGGCGGCACGACGCCACGCTGCGGATGGCGCCAGCGCACCAGCGCCTCGACTCCCGCACAGCTGCGGTCGGCTGCCGGCGACTGCAGCGCGACGATCGGCTGGTAGACCACGAACAGCTGCCCTTCTGCCAACGCCAGCCGCAATTCGCTCTCGGTGCGGGCGCGCTGCACCGCGCGCTCGCGCATCGCCGGCTCGAAGGCAATGAAGCGGCCGCCGCCCTGGCGCTTGGCCTCGACCATCGCGATGCTGGCGTCGCGCATCATGGCGTCGGCATCGCCTTCGGCACCATCGCCCAGCAGCAAGCCGCCGCTGACGCTGCACGTCAGCGCGTGGCCGGCCACCACGCAGGGGCCGCCGAGCACGTCGATCACGCGCTGGCTGATGGCCAGTGCCTCGTCGCTGCTGGCGAGCGACCCCAGCAGCACCACGAATTCGTCGCCGCCAACCCGTGCCGCCATCGACTCGCCGGCGCGCAATACGCCCAGCAGCCGCGCCGCCAGCACGCCGAGCAGGCCGTCGCCGACGGCAGTGCCGAACAGGTCGTTGACCAGCTTGAAGCGGTCGCAGTTGAGGAACAACACCGCAAACTGCGATCCCGCCTCCCGCTCGCGCTGCAGCACATCGGCAATCGTCGAGCTCAACGCCGCCCGGTTGGGCATCTGCGTCAGCGCGTCGATCAGCGCGGCATCGCGCAGGCGCCGGTCGAGCGTTTTCTGCTCCTGGCGCAGCTGTTCGGTGATGTCGTCCAGCACCGCCATCAGTCGGGCGCCGTCGAGCCTGACCATGCTGATCGACAGTGTCTTCGCGACTTCTCCGAGGACGCCTGGCGACGTGAATCGCAGCGCGTCGCAGATCACCTCGCCTTCATGTTGCGCGGCCTGCGCCAGGCCCCGAAGTGTCGGCGCCACGCCATCGAGCACGTCGAACAGGTTGTCCAGCGAGCCGTCACTGGCCAGCGGCATCAGCAGCTGCGCCGAGGTCGGATTGATCATCTCGACGCCACCGTCCAGGGTGGTCTGCACCAAGCCGATCGGCGCCTGGTACAGGAACTGGATAAGGGCCTCGTAGGCCGCTGCCGAAACTCTGCCCGACATGGCGTTCAGCCCGGCTCGGCAAGCGATATCGCCGGCCCGCAGACCCGATTGCGGCCGCCGTGCTTGGCGGCGTACAGGGCTTCATCGGCGCGTTTGAGCAACGCCTCGACGCTGGCGGTGGCTTCATCCATCGTCGCGATGCCAATGCTGACCGTGCAGCGCACCGGGCCGGCGTCGGTCGGCGCCGGCTGCGCTTCGAGCGCGGCACGCAGGCGTTCGGCCACACGCTGCGCGCTCGCCAGATCGGACCCCGGCAGCAGCACGGCGAACTCCTCGCCACCAATGCGCGCCACCATGTCGATCTGGCGGAAGGTGCTGCCCATCAGGCGAGCGATGTGGCGCAGCACCTCGTCGCCGACCGGGTGGCCATGGGTGTCGTTGATCTTCTTGAACTGGTCGGCGTCGATCATCAGCAGCGACAGCGGGCGCGGCAGGCGCCGCCAGCGTCGCAGTTCGATCTCGGCCGCCTCGAAGAAGGAGCGGCGGTTGTCGATGCCGGTCAGGTGGTCGCAGACCGCCGCTTGGCGCGCTTTCTCAGTTGTGTCGCGGTAACCGGACATGTCGCGCACGATCAGGCAGTAGCCGCTCTCGGCTGCACCCGCCTCTGCGGCCAGCGCCGCGGCCATCGGGTTGCCCTGTGCCAATGCGCGCTGCGGCGCGATCATCGCGCTGCCCCAGAAGCGCGTGCCGTCGGCACGCAGCCGCCAGCCGTCGTCCAGGCTCCAGCCGGTGTGCTCGGCCTCGTGCAGGCGGTCGAGCACGCGTTCGGGCGTGATCGCGTCCTCGGGGTAAAACACCGCCATCGAGCGGCCCACCACGTCCTGGCCATGACCCGTGACGCGGCAAATGCTCTCGTTCCACTCGGTCACGCAGCCGCGGGCGTCCAGATTGACCAGCGCGTAGTCCGTCACCCCTGTCAGGATGGCTTGCAGCCAGGCTTCCTGTTGGCGCAGCAGGCGTTCGCGCTGGGCCTGCCAGGTGACGTCTTGCAGCATCGCCATGATGCGGCTGTCGTCGAGCTTGATCAGACTGAACGAGAACAAGCGCCGCTCGCCCTGGGTGCCGCCCGGTGCCGGCAAATGCATGCCGTCGCAGACCATGCCCTGCGGCGCTGAGAAAGCGGCCAGGCGCGAGCGCAGATCAGGGGCGATGTCTTCGAGCGCCGTGAACAGATTCGACAGCCCTCCGTCGCGCGACAGCGGCATCATCAGCTGCGCGGCGACCGGGTTGATCATCACGATCTCGCCGTCGCTGCGCGCCTGCACCAGGCCGGCCGGGGCCATGTAGACGAACTGGATCAGCGCTTCGTGTTCCTGCGCCAGGTCGTCCTCGCGGTCGACGCCCATCAGAGCTTCCGGTGGACGAGCACGAAGCGGCGTTCGGCGCTGGGGCCTGCCAGCAGCCGCAACTGGACCTTCACCGGGCGCATGCGCAGCGTCAGTACGTAATCCAGCGTCAGGTCGAGCGCAACCCCGGCGGCTGCGGCGTCTTCGAAGCGCTGCGCCACCATGAAGTTGTTCATGCAGGGGGCAACCACGGTGAACAGCGGGTGGCCGATGACGCGTTGCTTGGACAGGCCGGCCAGTTTCGCTTCGAGCGCGTTGTAGTCGCGCACGACGGTGTTGGCGTCCATGCCGATGACGCCGAATTCGAGCGTGTCCAGTCCGGATGCGTCCAGCGTCAACAGCTGGTCGAGAAGTTCAGGCTGCGTGAATGTCAACGACAGAGGGGTGTCCATTTGATTTCCTTTTAGGTCAGCGATTCCCGCCGGCGGCGCGCTGCCTTCGGCGCTGCGGCGCTTAGAAGGTTTTCCATTCGTCGGCGCCCGCCGTGGCCACGGCCTTGGGCGGTGATGGTGCCGTCGCGGGTGGCTTGGGGCTGGCGGGCCTGGCCTTGACCCCAGCGCGGCTGGCGCTCTTGCCGTGGTGGATGCTGCTGTGCGAACTGGCGGCTACCCTGGCAATCACCGGGGCCGCGTAAGCCGCCGACCCTGGGGCCCTGTCACCGGCCAACTTGAACACGCTGACCACTTCGGCAAGGCCCGCAGCCTGGCGGTGCAAGCTGTCGGCAGCGGCCGCGCTTTGTT
>JBBSCX010000315.1:0-4678 GCA_038249905.1 Burkholderiales bacterium | reverse complement strand
CGAGTTCCACAACCGCCGCGACGCCGATGCGATGCCGCCGTTTCAAACGCTGGCGGCGCTGCCGGCGGGTGTGCGCGGCGCGCGCGAACTGGCCCATGACCGCTTCTACCGGTCGGCGCTCTACCACGAGATCTGGAAGCCGCAAGGCATGCACACCCGCGTCGAGGCCGTGCTGCGGCGGCCCGGCGGGCAGTTGCTGGGTTCGCTGGTGCTGTATCGCGCGCCCGGTGACGCGCCGTTCACGCTCGCCGATGAGGACCGTCTGGCGCAGTTGCTGCCCGTATTTGCCGAGGCTGTCGCCAGCTGTGGGCCTGCCATCGCCGACGAACCCCACTTGCCGGCACCAGCGACGCCCGAAACCCTGCTGCTGACGCTGGAAGGCGTGGTCTGCCATGCCAGCGCCGGCGCCCACGCGCTGCTGCTGCTGTGCGAGGGTGGCGCCTCGCGAGACCGGCTGTCGCGGCCCTGGTCCGAGCTGGCGCAGGGCCTGCTGCCGCTGCTGCTGGCCCGCCTGCGCCGACCGGCCGCGCCTCAGCCATGGACCGGCTCGCTGCGCCTGGTGCACCCCACCGCGGCAGGTCCGCTGCACGCCAACGCGACATTGCTGGGGCCGCAGCAGCCCGGTGCATCGCCCCTGGTCCAGGTCACGTTGCGCCGGATGGAGCCGCAGCGTCTGGCGCTGGAGCGCGTGCTGCGCGCCTTGCCACTGACTGCCGGGCAGACCACGGTGTGCCGCGAGCTTCACTACGGGGCCTCGCAGGCCGAGGTCGCAACGCGGCTGGGGGTGGCCCCGGCCACGGTGGTCGACCACCTGCGCAAGGTCTACGGCGCACTGGGCCTGCGCTCGACACAGGAACTGCGCGCGCTGCTGGACAGGCAACTGCTGGCGGGCGGCTGAGCCGGCCGGCCGCGGCCCCCGCGACGCGGGGTGAACCCGCGGCGCGGCGCCCCTTCGCCACAGGGCGAGCGGATGGCAAGGTCTTCGCAAGATCGGCGCGGCCCATGACGCCGGGCTCCAGGTTTCCATGACACAGGGCGTGAGTCGCCAGCGACTCCTTCTGCGGGGTGTCGCCTTCGACAGGAGGAGGCCGGTGGCCGGACACCGGCAGGCTTTGGCACCACGCCGTGCCGCATTCCCCCTCGTCCCTCAACCGCCAGTCACCAATTCACCCAGCGCCCACTGCAACGCCCGCGCATCGTTGCTGGCGCGGTGACGCACCAGGCCCAGCGCCAGACGTGCACGCCCTTGCGCCGCATGCAGTTGCGCTTTGCCGGCCTCATCCAGCAGGCTCGACACCGATTCCAGACGGAAGGTGGGGGCGCGGTCGACTTCTTCGTACAGGGCCGCCAGCCAGGGGTAGTCGTGAGCCCAGCCGTCGCAATAGACGAGCTGGCCCGCGAGTTCATCGTTCAGCATCGCCACCACCTCGGCCACCGGCCGGCCGTGACGCACGAGGGTGTCGCGTTGGATGTGGTGGGTGGCCTCGGCCTGCAGGTCCCAGTGGGTCCAGTGCGGCAGCGGCCGCACCAAGGTGCAACGAGTGCGTCCGTCGGGCAGCGCAAAACCCACCTCGATCGGGTAACTGTTGCGACCGAAGCCCGAGGCTTCGATGTCCAGCACGCAGGGCAGGGCGCAGGCGGGCGCGGGTGGCTGCGTCACGGTGGAGGGCAGGGCGGAAGTGACGGCAGACGGCAGGGCGCAGGGGATGGCGGCTTGATTCTGCCGGCGCGCAGGCAGGACTGCGGCCCAGCGGCCCGCACAATTCAAGGCATGAATGAAGGCAGCCAGATCGTCGTCCCGCCCTCCTTCGTCGCCGTGCACACACGACAGGGCCAGCTGCGCCCGGACCTGTTTGCGGCCGAGTTGGTAGCGCGGCATGAACTGTGCGAAGACATGGCAAACATGCTGAGCGAGCACGCCAGCAACCAGCGCTGGGACACCGGCGCCACAGAGTGGGACGTGCTGCAGCGGGTGTACCGCGGCCTGCTCGACGGCAGCACCGGTCTGAGCGTGTCCGAGGCCGGCTGGGTGCTGCACCGCCTGGCGGAATTGCTCGACTGGCCGCAACCTGACGATGCCGATCTCGCCGCCCTGGTGGCCTGATTCGCCGCGTCACCAGCATCGACAGCTTCACCCATCCATGGCCGGCCCGACCCCCGACTTCTGGCAGCAGCGTTTCGACGCCGGGCAGACCCCCTGGGACCGCGGTGCACCCGGCCCGCAACTGCGGGCCTGGCTGGACAGCGGCGCACTGGCGCCAGGCCGCATCGTGGTGCCGGGTTGCGGCAGTGGCTGGGAGGTGGTCGAACTGGCGCGGTGCGGCTTTGAGGTGGTCGGCGTCGACTACACCGCCGCAGCCGTGGCGCGGGCGCGGGCGAACTGCGCTGCGCTGGGCGTGAGGGCACAGATCGTGCAGGCCGATGTGCTGCAGTGGCAGCCGTCACATCCCGCCGATGCGGTGTACGAGCAGACCTGTTTATGTGCGCTGCACCCGGACCACTGGGTGGCCTACGCCGCGCAGTTGCACTCCTGGCTGCGGCCAGGCGGCAAGTTGTGGGCACTGTGGATGCAACGGCCGCGGCCGTTGGCGGTGGAGGAAGGGCGGGTCGAAGGGCCGCCCTACCACTGCGACATCAACGCCATGCGCGCCTTGTTCCCCGCCGCCCGCTGGCACTGGCCAGCACCGCCCTACGCCCGTCTGGCGCACCCCAGCCTTGCCCACGAACTGGCGGTCACGCTGCAGCGGATTTAGCCGCTGCTGCTGCATTGGCAGGGTCAGGCCGTGCTGTAGTGGCCGCGCGCGGCGCCTACTTCGTCCGCGCTGTCGGCGGACCCGGCACTGCGAATGTTGTGCGCCAGGTCTCCCTTGGGGCCCTGCACCAGGTCGTAGCTGACGATTCCGCCCTGCTTGAGCGTTCGGAAGCCGTCCATCTGGATGGCAGAAAAATGTGCGAATACGTCGGCCCCACCGCCCTCGGGCTCGATGAATCCGAAACCCTTCGCGTCGTTGAACCACTTCACTGTGCCGTTCGCCATGGTGTACCTCTTGACAGCCTGAGCATGGGAAATTCTCGACCTGCGCCAAAGGTGTGTCAATCCAGAGTCGCCACGAAAGTGTAAATTCGACTTGACAGTCCACGCGGGCTTTTTCTGCACCCTGCAGCGCATGAAAACCACGCTTTTGACAACAGTGGGCTGCCCAGCTCCTGTGCAGTCATCATCGCCAGCAGGGTCGCGCCGCCCGGCCCACCTCGCATGCGCGGGGCATCTCGATAGAATGAGTCATGCCTGATGAACCGCCAGAGTCGCCTCCGATACCGTCACCGCCGGCCACGCCCCGCCGTGACGGTGGCGCCGGGGCAGTGGTGGCCGAGCGCAAAGCCGCCCGCACCAAGCCGCCTGCGCTGTACCAGGTTGTGCTGCTCAACGACGACTACACGCCGATGGAGTTTGTGGTGCTGGTTCTGCAGCAGTATTTCCAGCGTGACTACGAGACCGCCACGCACATCATGCTGAAGATCCACCACGAGGGGCGGGGCGTCTGCGGCGTCTATCCGAAGGACGTCGCCGCCACGAAGGTTGAATTGGTGCTCACGGCATCCCGCCGTGAAGGTCACCCACTGCAATGCATTATGGAGGCCGCATGATCGCGCAAGAGCTTGAAGTCAGCCTGCACATGGCGTTCGTCGAAGCGCGTCAGCAGCGCCACGAGTTCATCACCGTCGAGCACCTGCTGATGGCGCTGCTTGACAACCCGTCCGCTGCCGAGGTGCTGCGCGCCTGCGCCGCGAACATCGAGGACCTGCGCAAGAGCCTGGCCTCCTTCATCAAGGAGAACACGCCCACCGTCGGCGGCACCGACGAGGTCGACACCCAGCCCACGCTGGGTTTCCAGCGCGTCATCCAGCGCGCCATCATGCATGTGCAAAGCACTGGCAGCGGCAAGAAGGAAGTGACCGGTGCCAATGTGCTGGTGGCCATCTTCGGCGAGAAGGATTCGCACGCCGTGTACTACCTGCACCAGCAGGGCGTGACGCGCCTGGACGTGGTCAACTTCATCGCCCACGGCATCAAGAAGAACGACCCGCCCGAGCCCGCCAAGGGCAGTGAAGGCAATGCCGGCGAACCCGAGAAGGAAGAGGGCACGGCCAGCGAGGGCAAGGGCTCGCCGCTGGACCAGTTCACGCAGAACCTGAATGTGCTGGCGCTGCAGGGCAAGATCGACCCGCTGATCGGCCGCGAGTACGAAGTCGAGCGTGTCATCCAGGTGCTGTGCCGGCGGCGCAAGAACAACCCGCTGCTGGTCGGCGAGGCCGGCGTAGGCAAGACCGCGATCGCCGAGGGTCTGGCCTGGCGCATCACCGAGAAGGACGTGCCCGAGGTGCTGGCCGACGCCATCGTCTATTCGCTGGACATGGGCGCATTGCTGGCTGGTACCAAGTACCGCGGCGACTTCGAGCAGCGACTGAAGGGCGTGCTGAAGAACCTCAAGGACCAGCCGAACGCGATTCTCTTCATCGACGAGATCCATACCCTGATCGGCGCCGGCGCCGCGTCGGGCGGCACGCTCGACGCCAGCAACCTCCTGAAGCCCGCCCTCAGCTCGGGCGCGATGAAGTGCATCGGCGCAACCACCTTCACCGAGTACCGCGGCATCTTCGAGAAAGACGCGGCGCT
>JBBSCX010000314.1:0-4704 GCA_038249905.1 Burkholderiales bacterium | reverse complement strand
GCCAGCAGGATCAGGAAGGTCTGCTGGATCAGGCCGCCACCGATGTCGAGGTGGTCGATGGCCAGCAGCACGACGAAGCTCATGATGCCGTACTGCGCCAGCCGCGCCAGCAGGTCGCCGTCGCTGATGGCCACGCGCTTGCAATAGCCGCGCACCGCACCGCCGATGAAGCGCGCGAAGTAACTGCCGAAGATCACCACCAACAGCGCCACCAGCAACCGCGGCAGGAAGAACACCACCTTGCCCAGCATGTCGGTCACCTGCGTCAGACCGAGACTGTTCGACGCAATGATCAGGCTGGCCAGAATGACCAGGGCATAGGCGATCCAGCCGAACAGGTCGGTGGTGTCCTTGTCGGTACCGCCCTGTTGCAGGAAGCCGTCGATGCCGGCGCGTTCGGTCAGGACATGGAAGTTCAGCGCTCTCAGCGCCTTGACGACGCTGAAGCGGAAGGCCTTGGCCAGCAGCCAGCCGACCAGCAGAATGCCCAGTGCCACGGCCAGCCGCGGCAGGAAGGCGCCGATCTGCAATAGCAGCCCGCGCACGGGTTCAAGCATGACATCGAAGTTTTGCATGGTGTCTCCCTGGGGTCAGTCCTGAAGACCGGGTAAACCGGTCAGGCCGGCCAGGGCGGCGATGCCGGCCAGCGGTACCCCCACCCAGTCGGGCCGGTTGTCGATTTCGTAGCGCAATTCGTACAAGGCCTTCTCCAGTTCGAACAGCTTCAGCAGCGGCTGCATGGCGGCGAAGTCGGCGTCATTGGCGTAAACGGCACCGCTGACCGCCGTGGCGCCATAGGCCTGCAGGAAGGCCGTGCGGACCTGCTGCTCCCAACGCCGTGCCAGCGGCGCCAGGCGTTCGAGGTCGGCGGCGTTCTGGGCGGTCTGCTGCAGTGCGGTGTGGCGCGCGTAATCGAACGAGCGCAGCAGCCCGGCGACGTCTCGCAGCGCCGACTGCTTGGTGCGCCGTTCCTCGAAGCTGCGCTGCGGCTCGCCCTCGAAGTCGATGAGCAGGAAGTCGTCACGGCAGATCAGCACCTGCCCCAGGTGCAGGTCGCCATGCAAACGGGTCTTCAGGTGCGGCGGCGCCATGCCGGTGGCGGTTTCAGCGATGCGTTGGCGCAGGGCCGGGGCGGCCGCCAGCACGCGGGCAGCGAGTTCGTTCAGGCCCTCGGACCAGCCTTCATGGCGCTGTCCCACCAAGGCCAGCGTCTGTTCGCACTCGGTCTGCACGGCCGCGCTCCAGCGGGCGACATCGGCAGCGGTGGCGGGCTCGGGATCGAAGGCCGCGTCGCCGGTGCGGCGTGCCAGCGCCGTGTGCAACTCGGCCACACGCCGCGCCAGCACCTGCATGCGTTCGGCCATCGCGGCGACGGCGTCGTTCACCGCGCCTTCGTCGTCGCCATTCGATTCGAGCAGCCGCGCCAGCTGGTCGACCGTGGCCGACCAGGCATCGCCCTGGTTGGTGACCTGCGCCTGCAGCAGCGCCAGTGTCCAGGCCCGGCCGTCGGCGGCGATCCATTCGACGCTGCCGGCCACGGGCACGCTGTGCGAAAAGGCGACGGCGTCGGTGAGGAAGCGGCCCATCTCGAGTTCGGGGTTGAGGCCCGGCTGCAGGCGTCGGTAGGCCTTCAGGAACAGGCGGTCGCCGAGCAGGCTGACCGAGTTGCTGCTGGTGGTCAGACGGTGCAGTGGCGCCGGCTGGTCGGGCAGGTCGCCGACGACCTCGGCATAGCCCTTGCCAGCGTTGAAGCGCAGGCTGCCGCCGTCGCTGCGCAGCGGCCGGCCGGCACCCATCGCCGCCACCAGGGCGCGGCAGAAGGGTTCGTCGGCCATGGCATCGGCGATCAGGCCGACGTCGGCTTGCTGCCGCACCTTGGTGACGGCCAGGCCGCTGAGGGCGTGCGTGCGCTCTTCGTCCTGGTCCTCGAAGGCCAAGGCCATCGGCACGAAGTAGTGGACCGGCGCGCCGGTGCCCTGGGCCGCGACGATGGCCAGAAGCCACGGCTTGCCGTCGCTTTCCAGCGTGGCATGGTCGACCATCACCGCGCGTTCCATCGGTTCGGCCTTGGCGCCGTACCAGCGCTGGTGACGCATGAAGCGCGGCAGCAACTCGCGTTCGAACTGCTGGCGCGTCTTCTCGGCCAGGCTCATGCGCCAGGGCACGACACGGTTGCGGAAGAAGCTGTTCCAGCCGTCGAACAGCACCAGCGTCGGCAGATCTTCGATCGGCCGCGTCTCGGCATGCCAGCTCGGCGGCACGGCGTCGGCCGAGAGGCGGAACCAGAAGAAGCCGTAGGCCGGCAGCGTCAGCAGGTAGGGCAGGTCGCCGATCGGCGGGAAGGGGTTGCGGCCCGCCATCTCCACCGGCACGCGACCTTTCCAGTGGCGCAGTTCGAGTTCGACCGGCTGCGCCGTGCGACTGACGTTGGCCACGCACAGGATGACGTCGTCTTCGTGTTCGCGCACATAGGCCAGCACCTTGCGGTTGCCCGGGTGCAGCATCGTGAAGCGGCCGCGGCCGAAAGCCGGTGAGGTGCTGCGCACGGCCAGCAGGCGCCTTGTCCAGTTCAGCAGCGAGGATTGTTCGCGTGACTGCGCCTCGACGTTGAGCGCCTCGTAGCCGTAGATCGGGTCCTGGATCGGCGGCAGGTACAGGCGCTGCGGGTCGGCGCGGCTGAAGCCGCCGTTGCGGTCGCTGGTCCACTGCATCGGCGTGCGCACGCCGTCGCGGTCGCCGAGAAAAATGTTGTCGCCCATGCCGATCTCGTCGCCGTAATACAGCACCGGCGTACCCGGCATCGACAACAGCAGGCTGTTCATCAATTCGATGCGCGCGCGGTCGTTCTCCAGCAGCGGCGCCAGGCGTCGGCGAATGCCCAGATTGATGCGCGCGCGCTTGTCGGCGGCGTACATGCTGTAAAGGTAATCGCGTTCCTTGCTGGTGACCATCTCCAGCGTCAATTCGTCGTGGTTGCGCAGGAAGATCGCCCACTGGCAGTGCGTCGGAATCTCCGGCGTCTGCGCCAGGATCTCGACCACCGGGTGCCGGTCCTCCTGTGCGATGGCCATGTACATGCGCGGCATCAACGGGAAGTGGTATGCCATGTGGCATTCGTCGTCGTCGCCGAAGTATTCGCGCACGTCCTCGGGCCACATGTTGGCCTCGGCCAGCAGCAGCCGGCCCGGGTACTTGGCGTCGACGCGCATCCGTATCTGCTTGATGACGTCGTGGGTCTCGCGCAGGTTCTCGTTGCTGGTGCCGTTGCGCTCGATCAAATACGGAATGGCATCCAGCCGGAAGCCGTCGACACCCATCTCGAGCCAGAACTCCATCGTCTTCAGCATGGCGTCGATGACCGCCGGGTTGTCGAAGTTCAGGTCGGGCTGGTGGCTGAAGAAGCGGTGCCAGAAGTATTGGCCGGCGACCTCGTCATAGGTCCAGTTCGACTTCTCGGTGTCGGTGAAAATGATGCGCGTGCCGCTGTACAGCTTGGGGTCGTCGGTCCAGACGTAGAACTCTCGCTCAGGGGAACCTTTGGGCGCCGTGCGCGCGGCCTGGAACCAGGGATGCTGGTCCGAGGTGTGGTTCATCACCAGTTCGGTGATGACGCGCAGGCCGCGCCGGTGGGCTTCGACGACAAAGGCGCGAAAGTCGTCCAGCGTGCCGTAATTCGGGTGCACGTCTTCGTAATCGGCCACGTCGTAGCCGTCGTCGCGCAACGGCGAAGGATAGAAGGGCAGCAGCCAGATCGTGTTGACGCCCAGGCTCTGCACATGGTCCAGGTGGCGGGTCAGGCCTTCGAAGTCACCGATGCCATCGCCGTTGGCGTCGGCGTAGGCCTTGATGTGCAGTTCGTAGATGACGGCGTCCTTGTACCACTGGGGATCACCTTGCTGCACCGCGGCTTGCAGGGCCACAACTTCGACGGGGCTGTTGTTTTTCAAGACCGGTCCCTCACAGGAAGTAGTCGAAGTCGCTCTCGCGCCGCAGGTGCCGGCGCAACTGCATCACATGCACGGGGCTGCGCTGCGGGTCCAGGCTGACGAAGTTGCGGTCGCCGTGCCACAGGAAGTGGGCGCCGCTGATCAGGTCGTGCATCTGGTAGGCCTGTTGCGGTGCCATGCCCATCACGTCGGGATCGAATTCGAGCCAGCCGCTCTGCGCGTGGTGCGGGTCGAGATTGACGACACAGACGACGATGTTCGACAGGTCGGGGGTCATCTTCGCGTAGGCCAGCATCTGCTCGTTGTCGATGCGCAGGAAGCGCAGGCCGGCGTCGGACTGCAGCGCCGGGTTGTCGCGTCGCACGCGGTTCAGCACGGCGATGAACTCGGCCAGCGAATCGGCGCGCTGGCGGTCCCACGCGCGCAGCTGGAACTTCTCGGAGTCGCGGTATTCCTCGCCGCCTTCGCGCAGCGCGTCGTGCTCGAGCAGTTCGAAGGCCGGGCCGTAGATGCCGTAGTTGGCGGCCAGCGTCGCCGCCAACGCCACGCGCGCCATGAACACCGGCCGGCCGCCGTACTGCAATGCCGCCGGCAGGATGTCGGGCGTGTTGGGCCAGACGTTCGGGCGCAGGTACTCGCGGCCCGGGCCCTGGCTCAGTTCGGTGAAGTAGGCAGTGAGTTCCTGCTTGGTGTTGCGCCACGTGAAGTAGGTGTACGACTGGCTGAAGCCCACCTTGGCCAGCCGGTGCATCACGCG